>NZ_PNRJ01000020.1:0-33051 GCF_011174885.1 Staphylococcus sp. 191
GTATTACAATAATGAAAATAAGCTACAACAGATTGGGGTTATAAACTATGGAAATAAGAGCCTAAAACCACAGATGGTCTTGAGCGGTATATTAGAAATAACAAAAAATAAAAAAATAAAAAAATCAAAGGTAGTAAATAAAAAAGACAATTACAAAATATTGGTTACTTTCATGGATGTAAAGGATATAACTTTTCCATGATAAAAATGACCCTTTTGATTCTAACATCAAAACACTGTTCTATAAACACGTAGTGGCACATATGATGCTAATTTAAAAAGAATTGGAGATTAATCATGGAGATTAAACTTAAAAATCTAGTAGTTCAATTTGACTTAAACAGTGAAACTCCTTATTTTCAAGTTGAAGATAATTACAAAATAAGATGGGATATTGACTCGATTCAAAAGAGAGACCTTGCAGAAATAATAAGATTATCGTTTAAGTCAAAGATTAATAGTTCATTCCTATCAAAAATTATCTCACCTTATTGTAAAAGAGAGGTGACTCGACTTGGATGGTATATTAATATAAAAAATTGGCGTGAAAATATTCATTGCGGTTATGAAAAATATATCATTTCTAGTATATACAATATAGATGTTACAGAAGTGTTAAATTATTGCATGTATATCAAGAACAGTCAGATTCAACCTTTTATCATATTTTATGATGATCAATCTTTATTAAAAATTGGTGTTGATACGATTGATGTCATTAGTGCTTCTGAAGAATTGATTAAAATGTTAAATACTAAGTTAAATTTTTAATTCATATATCATGGAAGCACGATACAATTTGTAATATCGTGTCAGACTGCCGACAAAGACTGCGGACTTGTCGGCATTTTTAGAGCGTCCGGGATGGGTAACAACTTGTCGATGAAAGTCCGTTACAGGCTTGATAATAGGAACTGTTAGCGAAAGACAAGGGTGTCCATTGTGAAGTGGAATCTGAAGGAAGTCGGACGCAAACACTCGCCGATGAACAGAAACATCATACTAAGGCTATGCAGAACAGTAGCTGAAAAGTTCGCAAATTTTATCAATTTTTAACATTACGTATTCAACGCTAAACAAAAAAGGCTAGAAACCGCATCACAACGGTATCTCTAGCCTATCATTTATACTATGTTATTATTCCCACTCGATGAAATGAGTGTTTTTCGCTAGTTTATATTAACTTATAACAATTGATATTACAGTGTTTTTACAGCTAAATACTTCTCATCAATTAACATCACTTCATAATTAACGTATTCAATTACGTATTCACTGCCTGCAACGTGTGAGATTATCTATGCTGTAATTGGAAGCAGAACCAAAGTGATTCTCAGCTTTTAACTTTTGTGTAAATATAATTATTATAGTTTTTGTAACTAATTAATTTAACTCATTAATTAACTTAAGGATTTCACCTTTGTCCATGTTTTTCAAGTCTCTTTTACATACTTTAACCAAATTATTAGACACAGATGCTGTAGCCATAGAAGTATTTTCAACGTTATTAGACAACTTTTTATCAACCGAAATATATACGTCGGCATCATCGTTAGAATTAAAAACAGATTTTGAACCATCCTTATTCAATACTCCAACCGATATAGTTTCATTATATGCAGCTGGAAATTCTTGACCTCCAAAAATATCGTTACCGTTAGCTGCTACAATAATAATACCTTTTTCATGAGCCTCTTTTATCTTTTTATGTAACTCAGGATAATTTTTAGTAAATCCATAACTCATATTTATAATGTCTACATCATGTTTAATTGCCCAATCAAGTGCTGAAATAGTATCCGCCACTCTTCCGTTGCCATAACGGTTCAAAACTTTAGCATCATAAATAACTATATCAGCTCTATACTCTATAATCTTTGAAATTTTATTAGCGTGTACGCTATTTCTATAGTTATCTAAAGTGAAATCACGAGATATTACATTGCTATTAATAGCTTTCTTTTCAATCCCTGTATCTAGAACTGCAATTTTAGTCTTTTCATTCTTGCAATTATAGTTCAAACATATGAATATAGATGATAAAATTAGTATTATTAATATTAAATAAATTTTAATCAATTTCATCGCTTACATCAAACAAGAGGTTGCTGTATTTTTGGGAGTAATTTATATATGACTGCTTATTTATAAAATATAGCCAAAGCCCCCTATCATCATACAAATGGTACAATATGCCTCTTTCACTATCCATTAAATATATATCTAAGTAATTATCTTTCTGATTAATCGTCGGGAATAAACCTTTAAAATCTTGATTGCAAATCGCTCTCGCTAACTTTTTATAATTTAAATCCTTCAAACTTTTATTTTTATAAGCAAACACAAAACACTGAATGCCTTCATTGTTAGTATATTCTCTAAAACTTGGTGTTTCGTCATTATTGAAATAACTAAACTTTTCTTTGAACCTAGTTTTTTTAAATGAATTCCCATATAAATAATATACTAGAACTATATCAATATTATTACTTTGATGAAATAAATCTTGTAAGATTTGAATTGAGTTTCTATGAACTATTGTAAAATAATTTTTGTTAAAGCTTTTTCCATCATCTGAAAAAGGATATTCACCTTCACTTAAATCTAAATGAATTGCATTTTCGGCTTCAGAAAAATTTAAATCACTTACTGACATACAATTAATAATATTATCCATTTTTATAAATCATCCTATTTACGAAGTATTTTTCCATCTTTAGTTAAAGTCGCTTTTCTTGTACCGCTTTTATCCAACAATTTCCAATACGATCCTCCATGAGACTGTCCTTTATTCCTTGAAATTGACCACCCAGTTTTAGGATCTCTATAAACTGGATTTTTCCCCTTTACTTTTTGTGTAAATTTTCCGATATCCACTCCTTTACTAGTTAGAAGTCTAGAGTTTATTCCTTTCGCTACTTTATGCGTATTTGATTTTATAGCGTTATTCACTGCTTTTTTACCATACTTTTTAATAGCCCATTGGATACCATATCTTGCAGCCATAACTGCCACTACTACTAAAGGTGCAGCAGAAGCCTCGGCCAATCTTGTATCAAATTCATGCTCCTCACCAGTTGAATTATCTATTAAAAATCCAGCTATATCTTCTTCATCCGCATAGGTTAAATCAACAGTATAATCTACTTGTTTAGATTCTTCTAAATTAGAGATTTTCCCAGATAAATTAATGTCTCCTGTATTGAAGTCATTAGTTAATACAGTATCTAAATTTATTTCATCATTATTTATTGATGCAGAAAGACGTGATACTTCGCCAGTTTTATTCTCACTGATTTTTGTGTTTTTAACGCTTTTATTTACATCTATATCTTCTTTGATAATTTTATTAGATGCATTCGTATTTGAACTCCCAATCCCAGATAAAATCAAGGACATTATTATTGTACATATAAACACTTTCGAAAAAATTTTCATATTGATCCCTCCTAGATATTTTAAAATATCATAATATACTTTCAATATTCTTTCATATCTATATACGAGTAAATATGCAATACGAAAATTTAAGTGCACAGTTGTTATACTTTAAAAGACTTTATGCCCTTGAAGAACGTTTCTATTTTATTGTGAAAGTGTTTCTCCCTATACAAACTTACTTTTTTAATACTCGGATGTATTTCGATTTTTCTCTTATATAGCTTTGTAAATCGTACAACTAAATTTAAAATATTATACTTTTTACCACAAGAATTCTTGTAATAGTCAAATTTATACTTCAATTATGACTTTAAATATATTAATTACACTACAAACGTAACATTGTTCGTAAGCTGCTCCATAACCATTACTTCATCTACTATTAAACATGCTTATTTATCTAAAATTTTTCTCTCAATTACCCAATATTAATAACTAATAAACAATTTTTGAGACACTGGTTCTCTTAAATTACAGTAAGTTTAATTATATGAATATCGAACAAAAAACTATACGAAGCTGCGAAAAATTTAATTATCAAAAGGTATCCTAAAGCTGGGGTTGTTATAACTCCAGCAAGTTCTGCCAATTCTTTGTTCTCTAGCTCTTTCTTGAATATCTCCAATTAAATCTTTAGCGTTTAACATGATGTCATATTTAACGAAATTAACGAATCGTTCATACAGTCTTTTTAGTGTACTTATATTCATCACAAATAAAAAAAGACCCTTTTACAGGTCGCTTTAACGATGAGTGAGAATTTTATAAGTGGTTAGCCACAAGATACTTAATTTTACCCATTCACTGATTTCTAAAACATAAATAAAGAGCCGTATTAAATTACGACTCCGATATCAGTAAATATAACCCAACATGAGCTATGTTTATTTCAAAGGACAAAACACCCATCTTAAATTATGGGGGTTAATTTATTTCTTTTTGTTATTAGATGAAAACAAGAATGCTCCAAAAAACAGTAAAGGGAAAATAACAAACAAGCGAGCATCAAATGTATTCTCCCCAATAATAACAGGTAAAGATATATAAATAATAAAAGTTATTACTAAAAACGCCAAATAGATTTTTTTATTGGTGCTCATCACAAGTACACCTACAATACAATAGCAATGAATGCTCTAGCTACAATATAAGCAAATTGTTTATTGAAACCAAAATTATTAGTTAATCCTGTAGCTATACCATCAGCTAAATTACCTTCAAACCCCGTTAAAATGTCACAAAACTTATTAATACTTTGATAATGGAACATAACTAACTTTGTGCCAGTAGTATTTTCTATTTTAGCAACTAATTTATTCCAAGCTTTCTCTCCAATTTTATTAACAGTAGCTCTTATAGCTTTAGCTCCAGCTTTCGCCGTTATAGTAGCTTTACCTCTCTCTGCTACCCCATTTTTATAATCTCTAACTTGTCCTTTTAATTTTTCAGCCACACTCGGATCTTTAAAGTCTTGTTTACTATTATCTATTTCTTCTAATAAAGCATTTCCAATTTTTTCTCTTTGTTTCATTTCCTCATCAACTGCTTTAACAGTTTCAGCATTAGCTTTACCTGATTCTACCGTAAAATAAACAGGCCCTATCAAAAGAGAGGTCGCAATACTAGCAGTGGCAATTTTTCTTAAGTTTTTGTACATTGTAAAAACCCCTTTATTCAGGATTTAAACAATCCCTTAATAAACATCCCGATATTTAGCCTATCATATTATCGTTTTCTTTCAACTGTATTATTGATATCTAAACACTAATTCTTAATTACATAGTCCGCTTTAGCAAATTCACATCATATTTAACACAAAAAACCTTTATTAAAAACCACCCTAAATAATAAGGGTGTTCACATACTAAAAATAATTCTATTAATATATCAAAAACCTTTTCTTTTGATCTGCCTAGTAAGAAATACAACAATTAATATTCCATGTATAATCGTTAATCCTTTGAAAATAGGCGAACTAAATGAAATGAAAAAAGCTGTCAGTATGATTTCAAGTAAAAACACAAAAATTATTATAGCTAATAACGTTTGTTGCGATTTAGGCATGTTATGATCTTTTCCGCTCATAATAAACCTCCTTAACTGGATAAGTTTCATTAGATAATATACTATCATTTGAATTAACAAAGTCCAAACTTGGACTCTGCTAATCACTGTTGTTAATAACGCCAGCAAGCTCTTCCAATTCTTTTTTTCTCTAGTTCTTTCTTGAGTATCCCCGAATAAATTTTTAACATTTAACACTGTATTCAATTTTCCATAAAAAACCACCACCTAATAAAAGGCAGTGGTTCTGCATTAATCATCTACTGAATATCATCAACAAATTCTGGCGCTACAAGACTCACATCTAATTTATCTGTAAATAAGCTATGATACTTTACTAACATTTCACGCGCTTTGTTACGATCACTTATTTTAGCTGGTACATCAATCGTTTCTACATGCTCGTTATAAATTACGTTCATTCTATTTGTATCTGGGTTACGGACATACTCACCACGTTTAACGACAACTTCTCTCGTTTCAGTTTCTTCTCCTATTGCAGTTCGACTCATTAAATACAATAACTCTTTGACCTCTAGTATACCCTCATCAAGTACCTTTTCTTTTTGCCCCTTAATGTAATTTTGTATTTCAACATTCTTCAACAGCTTATTGCCAACTGAAAATGTATCTTAGGGCTATACCTTACATTTATAGCGGATTGCGTAGCATTAAAAGTACAAACAAAAAGACTAGAAACCACATAACAACGTCGATTCTAGCCTCTCATTCATACTATTTAATTATTCCCACTCAATCGTACTTGGTGGTTTTGATGTGATGTCGTAAACAACGCGGTTAACGTGCTCGACTTCATTTACGATACGTGTTGAGATTTTTTGTAAGACTTCCCAATCGATGCGTGCAAAGTCACTTGTCATCCCATCAATAGATGTGACTGCGCGGACACCCACTGTATAGTCATAAGTACGGTAGTCTCCCATGACACCCACCGAGCGAATTTCTGGTAATACTGTGAAGTATTGCCAGATTTCACGTTCTAGACCTTCTTGGCGAATCACTTCACGTAGAATTGCGTCTGATTCACGCACGATTTCTAATTTGTCTTCAGTAATTTCACCAAGTACACGGATACCTAATCCTGGACCTGGGAAGGGTTGTCTCCATACTAAATGTTCTGGAATACCTAACTCAATTCCTAGAGCACGCACTTCATCTTTAAATAATGTATTAATCGGTTCAATTAATTCGAATTCCATGTCTTCTGGTAAACCACCTACATTGTGGTGAGATTTAATTGTTTGTGCTGTTTTTGTACCAGACTCAATAACGTCCGTATAAAGTGTCCCTTGTGCTAAGAAATCGACACCTTCTAATTTTGACGCTTCATCATCAAAAACATAAACAAATTCATTACCAATGATTTTACGTTTTTTCTCTGGATCAGAAACACCCGCAAGTTTCGACATGAATCGGTCTTTAGCATTTACACGAATGATGTTCATGTTAAAGCCTTCACCGAATTGTTCCATTACCATGTCGCCTTCACCTTTACGTAAAAGTCCATGATCAACAAAGATACATGTCAATTGATCACCAATCGCTTTGTGTAATAATACCGCAACAACAGATGAATCAACACCGCCACTCATCGCACATAAAACTTTGCGATCTCCTACTTTGTCACGGATTTTTTGGACTTCAATATCAATGAAGTTTTCCATTGTCCACTCACCTGTACATCCACATACACGACGAATAAAGTTGCGTAGTAAGTCATTACCAAATTCTGTATGACGCACTTCTGGGTGGAATTGTACACCATAAATACGACGTTTTTTATCTTCAATCGCTGCATATTGTGTACTTGGACTGTCCGCAATCACTTCAAAACCTTCTGGAATTTCGATCACTTTATCAGAGTGACTCATCCAAACAGTTTGTTCCTCAGGTAAGCCAAAGAACAACTCGTCAGATTTTGCATTGATAATTGCTTTACCATATTCACGTTCATTGGCACGTTCAACTTTACCACCGAGTAATTTCGTTGTCAGTTGCATTCCATAACAAATACCTAAAACGGGTACGCCTAAGTTATAGATTTCAGGATCAATCGTAAAAGCATCTTCAGCATAAACTGAGTTAGGACCTCCTGATAAAATAATACCTTTAGGGTTCATTTGTTTGATTTCTTCAATTGGCATTTCGTGATCGTGTAATTCACTATAAACGCCCATTTCACGAATACGACGCGTAATTAATTGGTTGTATTGACTACCAAAATCGAGGACAAGAATGAGTTCTTGTTCTTTTGCCATTTCCATACTATTTGTACTCCTTTACCAATTAGAATGAGTAGTTTGGTGATTCTTTTGTAATTTGAACATCGTGTGGATGACTTTCTGCTAAGCCTGCCGCACTCATTTTCGTAAATTGTGCTTCTTCACGTAATGCTTTGAGGTCACGTGAACCTGTGTAACCCATACCGCTCTTAACGCCACCAATTAATTGGTAGATTGTATCTTGTAATGGCCCTTTGTAGTCAATACGTCCTTCAACGCCTTCTGGTACGTATTTTTTAGGTGTTTTGTCTTCTTGGAAGTAACGATCGTTAGAACCACTTTCCATAGCGCCTAATGAGCCCATACCGCGGTAAACTTTGTATTGACGACCTTGGAAGACTTCCACCATACCTGGACTTTCTTCTGTACCTGCAAGCAAGCTACCTAACATAACAGCATGGCCACCTGCAGCTAACGCTTTAACGATATCGCCAGAGAATTTAATACCACCGTCAGCGATAATCGTTTTACCGTGTTTACGTGCTTCTGTTGCACAGTCATAAACAGCTGTAATTTGAGGAACGCCGACACCCGCTACGACACGTGTCGTACAAATTGAACCTGGTCCGATACCCACTTTCACAACATCTGCACCCGCTTCAAACAATGCTTTTGTTGCTGCAGCAGTCGCAACGTTACCTGCAATCACTGTAATTTCTGGGTATTTTTCTTTAATCTCTTTAACTTGATTAATAACACCACGTGAATGACCGTGTGCTGTATCAATAACTAATGCATCTACACCGGCTTCAACTAATTTTTCAGCACGAATGCTTGTATCTTTTGCGATACCGATAGCAGCGGCAACAAGGAGGCGACCGTGACTATCTTTTGCTGAATAAGGATATTCATGTACTTTTTCAATATCTTTAATTGTAATTAAACCTTGTAAAACACCACCTTCAACAAGAGGGAGTTTTTCAATTTTATGGTCTTGAAGAATTTCTTCCGCTTCTTCAAGTGTTGTACCAACTGGAGCTGTAATTAAATTTTCTTGCGTCATGACATCAGAAATTTTAATTGAAAAATCTTCTATAAATCTTAAGTCACGGTTTGTTAGGATACCAACAAGTTGACGTGATTCTTTATTATCTACAATAGGAACACCAGAAATACGATATTTGCCCATTAATGCTTCCGCTTCATAGACACTTTCTTCAGGCGTTAAGAAAAATGGATCTGTAATGACACCATTTTCTGAGCGTTTCACTTTTTGTACTTCATCTGCTTGATGCTCAATACTCATATTTTTATGAATAACACCTAAGCCACCTTGTCTTGCCATAGCAATCGCCATTTTAGACTCTGTTACCGTATCCATACCGGCTGATACAATCGGAATATTTAACTTAATTTTTTCTGATAATTCTATACTTAAGTCTACTTCTTTTGGCAACACATTTGATTCTGCCGGAATTAAAAGTACATCATCAAAAGTGAGTGCTTCTTTTACGAACTTGTTTTCCCACATACTATTTACAGCCTCCATTCAAATTATTACTTATATTATTTCACATTTTCATCATTTTGTTGAGCGTTAATACCGTTAAAAAATAAATTCAAGAGAATTGCTGATATTGTGCCTAAAACAATCCCATTTTGTGTAAACCATGCAAATTGGTCACCAAGTGCTTTAAACGCTTCAGGTACTGCTGTGATACCTGCACCTAGACCGACCGATATGGCAATAATCAACAAATTATTCTGATTTTTAAAGTCAATATCATTGAGAATACGTACACCGTATGCCATGACCATACCGAACATTGCCAACATCGCACCGCCCAGTACAGAGAGTGGAATAATATTAGCCAATGCGCCCAGTTTAGGGATACAGCCACAAATGACTAATAAAATAACCATGCCGTAAATGACATCATTTTTCTTAACACCTGAAAGGGATACAAGACCCACGTTTTGAGAGTAAGCAGTGTACGGGAATGCATTGAAGATAGCACCTAAAGTAATCGCCATACCTTCTGCCATATAACCTTTTCTAAAGTCTTTACGTTCAAGTTTCTTGCCAGTAATTTTACTTAAAGCATGGTAAACACCTGTTGATTCGATCAAACTCACTAATGCGACGATGAAAAAGACTAATGTTGCACCAAAATCAAAAGCAAATCCTGTAAATCTGAACGGCTTAGGTAATTCAAACCAATGGGCTTGTCCTACTTGAGCTATATCAATTAACCCAAATACACTTGCTAAAATAGTACCTAAGATTAAACCTAACAAAATGGCAATGGATTTTAAGAAACCACGCGCAAAGCGTTGTAAAATCAAAATAATAATGAGTGTCGCAAAACCGAGTAAAATGTGTTTTGGATCACCATAATCTTTTGCACCTTGACCCCCTGCAATATAATTCATTGCAACAGGCATCAAAGTGATCCCAATAATTGTAACAACACTTCCAGTTACAACAGGTGGAAATAGTTTTACGAGTGAAGCAAAAAATGGTGCAATTAAAATAACTAATAAACCAGACAGAAAGAGTGACCCATATAAAACGTCAATACCTTTCGTTTGTCCGATTAAGATCATAGGTGCAACCGCAGTAAAGGTACATCCTAAAACAACAGGCAATCCTATACCGATACCACGATAGACTTGTAAAAATGTCGCTACACCGCACATAAAAATATCGACTGTGACAAGATACGCAATTTGTTCATTTGTAAAATGTAAGCTTGTCCCAACAATAATCGGAACAAGAATCGCCCCTGCATACATCGCTAATAAATGTTGTAAACTTAACAAAAATCGCTTCATCATTCTGTATCTCCTACTAGAGTTACTTTATTCCCCTTTAATGAAGCAACTTGGCATAACGATGATACAGTTAAGCCTGCCTCTTCTAATCGTGAACGTCCTTGTTGAAAACTCTTTTCTACTAGAATTCCCACACCCACTGTTGTCGCTCCTGCTTGCTCAACCAAACGATGTAAGCCTAACGCGGCTTCTCCATTGGCTAAAAAGTCATCAATAATCAATACTCTATCTTCTGGAGATAAAAACTCTTCAGAGATAATCACTGTATTCGTTTTGTTTTTAGTGAATGAATGTACATCTGTTTGATAGTACCCTGCGTTTAATGTGCTTGGTTTCGCTTTTTTGGCAAACAAACAAGGAACAGTAAAACGATGCGCTGCCATAATGGCCGGTGCAATCCCTGATGCTTCAATCGTCAAAATTTTAGTCACACCTTGGTCTGCGAACTGATCATGAAACGTTTGACCTATGTCATACATCAAGCCAGCATCGATTTGATGATTTAAGAATCCATCGACTTTGAGAATCTTTTCATCAATGACAACACCATCTTCAATGACCTTTTTTCTTAATGCGTCCACTCCTATTCCTCCTCGATAAAAATGATATCAAAAATACCCAAAACTAAAGAATGACGTTTTAGGTATACGAGTAATAGTCATACAGTTGTAAAGTGGCGCTATAACAGGTCTCCAACCCAAAATATTGTGTGACAATTCGAAAATATGCGAACAACGGGATTGAAAGGATACATTAAGCACGCTACATCGATGTACCATTACTCATAGTCATGTCGTTTAAGGCAACATGGTAGAAACTTCTAAAGCCGTATTCTTCAGATTATATGAGCTTGATAAATTATCTACTGATAATAGCAAATTTAACCCTCTTTCGCAATAGCATCGTCCTAAATCTATTGTATTCAGAAATTTATGGAAATTCGTTGCGTAAAGTGCTGTTTAAGCGCATAATAGCATTATAAAACCGTTTATATAACGGAGTATAAGGGTAGTGTAATTACAAAACACGATCGGGAGGCGTCACACGTATGGCACTATATAAAGTAGAAAAATATAAAGTTGCACGCACAGAAGATGATGCAATTCAATATGTTGATTTACTATTAAAAGAAGGTC
Source organism: Staphylococcus sp. 191 (assembly GCF_011174885.1). Lineage (NCBI taxonomy): Bacteria > Bacillati > Bacillota > Bacilli > Caryophanales > Staphylococcaceae > Staphylococcus > Staphylococcus sp. 191. The sequence continues at coordinate 11,720 of NZ_PNRJ01000020.1, forward strand.
TAAAAGAAAGCGAAATCGTGGTATTAAGCAGAGAAAAATTGAAAACAGATCGATTCAATGATTCACAAATTCAACACAAATCAACTAACGGAACAGTCAGTGATAAATTTATGCGCTTTTTTATCGGTGAAGATGCTGAAGAGGCCGCTTTGTCTAAATATAATTTCTCTGAAAATGAGCGAGAGGACCTTAAACAAGACATTGTGAATAATAAAATTATAATCATCGCGCAAAGAGTTGATCACGAATGCAATGAAGTTCCAGAAAATAATGCTGCATATCAAACGCCAGATGATGACAAACATGCTCCTTCTGAACATAAAGGAGATATTGAATAAATCGATTGAGCGCTAGGTTCTATTGTTACTGCATGATTTCATAATCAATGATGGGGACGGGGATATGAGATAAATATGGAGATTTATAGAAACACTTGATTTCCATACACTCTCGCTCGTTCCCTTATTGTTTATCCTTTATTTTGACATCATGGTCAGTCATGAATAGTCCAACTTAGTCATCTATTTTATCAGAAAAAACAGTCACAAATGACTCCTCAACTATCTATATGTATTGCTACATCATTGCAATGACCCTATATACTTGCAAGAATAAACGAGAGTTAACTTAAAAGAGGTGACGTAACATGAACTTTGTACATATTAAATCTACGCATGATCGATGGTATGAGCCAGCAATAGCATTCTATAAAAATAAATTAGACCATCTTGTTACAGAAGATGCGTCTGTTTTTGCGCGATCACTTAAAACAGATAAAACCCAACATGACTTCGTATTTATTGTTGGTATTGAAGACGACGCGATTGTGAGCTTGGCGACAGCCCACTATGAAGCGACGACAAATGTCGGCTTTATTATTTATCTTCTTGCACAACACAGCCAAGATTGTGAAGCCTGCTTGAAAACGACTTTAGAACAGATTGAGCATGAGCTGAATCGTATATCTAACCAACTTCACGGTCGTGACGTTAATTTCTTTATGTTTGAATCTACATTTGAATCTAACGATGTTGATGAAGAAACAGCAAGAAAAATTAACTTCCGTCGTCACTTTTTAACAGAAAACGGCTACGAAAAGCAAACTGAAATTACATACTTACAACCTTCATTAGATCGTAACGGTAAGCCCATTCCTTTAGATTTATATGTGAAAGGCAATATTCCTTTAACTAAGGATATTTTTGGTACAAGTGTTAAATCCTGCTACATTTTAAAATATGTGTATGCGAATCAAATACCACGACGTATCATTTATCCATTACTTGTCAAAATGGGTTTACGCAAAGAACATCGTCCATAAGACCTTGAAATCAGTGCTTAAAGCCGTTAAAATAATGAGAGAGGTAGACTGACGGGTCACTGAACGCACACTTCCGTACGTCTAAAAAGAAGAGAAAGGATCTAATGATATATGCTGACAAAAGAATTTGCCCAAAGATCAGGCTTAAGTGAAAAGCAAGTACGTAAAATCGTACAGCATCTTGAAGAACGTGGTTACCATTTAAATAAAACAGAATACCGTGGTCGAGAAGCGACTGATTTTAAAGAAGAAGATATTGAATTATTCCAAGAGATAACAGAACGTGTTGCACGTACAAATAGTTATGATCTTGCTTTTGAAGAGTTAGAACAAGAAAAAGACTTTCTACAAGTTATCGTCAAAGAAGATAAACAACACTTACCGAGCGATCAACAAGTGCCTCAACTTATCAATGAATTACGCAATGAAATCAATAAAATGCGTGAAGAACGTCAAATGTTAGGTCAGATGGTCAGCCAAGTTCATCAACAGCAAGAAGAATTAAAAGCGTTACATACCCAATTAAATCAACAACTTGAATCGAATAGTAAGTCCCTTGAATCACTGACAGCCGCACAAAAGGAACAAAGTGAACAATGGAGTCAAACACAACAAAGCATCGAGACTCAAACTAAAGAACAGCAGGCACTTGCGCAATCGATTCAAAGCAATGAAAAGAAAGGCTTCTTCCAACGTTTATTCGGTGGTTAAAGCGATTCAACCTTTGCGTATCTTGCATATTTCTAATATGAAAGTTACAATAATTAATGAAATCAAATAAAAATTTATATGCTAGGGGTGCTCGAGGCGAGCTGAGAAAGAATGTATCTTAACTCTTTGAACCTGAGGTGGTTAGAACCAACGAAGGAAAGCGTATGATGACAATGAACTTATTTCAACTCATTTTAATGATGACTCAATCATTTATTTCAATCATATACGTGTTCCTCCTGCATCCTTTCATGTAGGAGGCTTTTTTTATGAAACAAACAATTATTATTGGTGCCGGCGTTATGGGTTTATCCATTGCAAGACAGCTATCCTCTCAAAACCGACATATTCGGATTATCGATCGTTACACACCAAGAATGAATGCGTCTTACGCTGCGGGAGGCATGCTTGGTGCACAGAACGAGTTTTTCGAAGCCAATCCACTGTATCACCTCGCTATGGAAAGTCGTGCAATGATGCCTGAAGTTGCAGCCGACCTCGAGCGAGAAACTGGAATTAATATTGAATACCAAAAATACGGCCTAATTAAAGTTGCCTCTCAAAAACAAGATATCCAAGCAGTAGAAGCGCAATTCCAATTTTTACATAGCCAAGATCACACAATTAAACAACTCTCAAAATACGCTCTAAAACAACGTTTCCCAAAACTCAATCCTAACCAAAGTGCTGCTTTTAAAATCCAAGATGACGGGCAAATTAATGCAAACACCTATACGAAAGCCCTGATTGCTTCCGTTATAAAGCGCGACTATATCGAACTCATGACACAGACCGAAGTCTTAAAAGTCGAACGTCATCACAGCGGTTATACAGTCATCACATCTAAAGGCAACTTTTCAGCAGATGAATTGATTATTGCTGCAGGCGCTTGGTCTGGGACGTTACTCCAACAACTTCATATCCAATTACCTACTCAACCAGTTAAAGGTGACGTTAAACTGATTGCCTCTTGTTATAAAGGATTGAAGGAAACCATTTTTAATATGAATGGTTGTTACATCGTGCCCAAATTGCCTAATCGTTTCTTAATTGGTGCGACCTCAGACTTCGATAGTTGGAGCATTGAAAATAATGAGAACAACTTGTCATGGTTAGATCAAGAGAGCTTGTCTATGATTCCGCAACTCAAAAATCATCATGTGATTAAAACATGGACGGGCATTCGACCTATCACACCTAACCAAGAGCCTATTATGGGAGAGGTTGAAGACCATCTTTATGTGTCCACAGGACATTATCGAAACGGTATTTTACTCTCACCTATAGCAGGTTCACTGATGGCAAAATTGATTGACGGCCATGCTAAAGCGAAAGAACAGCTTACACCCTTTTCGCCCAAAATTGCTCAGATAAAAAATAAAGCTTGATTTTATACTTTTTTCCTATTATCCTATTGTATAAGTCGGAATTAAGAAGGAAGCGTATTTTGATATGTCTGTGTTTTTAACTATTATTAATCTAATTATTTTTATTTTCGCTCTTATTGGACTTTGGTTCATGACGAAAAAACATGTTAAATTCCCTAAACGTGTTTTTACTGCACTTGGTTTAGGGATCTTATTAGGCCTTCTACTCCACCTCATTTATGGTGTTGATAGCAAAGTCACATCAAAAACGACAGAGTGGGTTGGCTTAGTGGGAGATGGTTACATTGCACTCTTGCAAATGATTGTTATCCCATTAATCTTTGTTTCAATTGTTGCTGCTTTTACGAAAATTGATATTGGTGAAAAGTTTGCCAAAATGGGCGGATTGATTTTTGCTTTCCTTATTGGAACAGTAGCAATTGCAGCAATCATCGGTATTATTTATGCAGTTGTCTTTAATTTAGATGCCTCTAGCATTGACCTCGGTCACGCTGAGAATGCACGTAGCTCTGAAATTGCAAGTCAGGCAAAAGAATTAACGGCAACGACATTACCTGCTCAAATTTTAGAGTTAATTCCATCTAATCCATTTTTAGACTTTACGGGTCAACGTGCGACATCTACAATTGCTGTCGTGATCTTTGCGGCTTTTGTCGGCTTTGCCTTTTTACGCGTTTCACGTAAACAACCTGAAAATGGGCACACACTTAAACGTGGTATCGATGCGGTCTATTCACTTGTGATGGCTATCGTTACATTTGTTTTAAGACTCACACCATACGGGATTCTAGCAATTATGATGAAAACTATTGCGACGAGTGACTTTGCTGCCATTTGGACGTTAGGAAAATTCGTTATTGCCTCTTATGCTGCACTCATCACAATGTATATCATTCATCTAATCATTCTTGCAATCATTGGTGTAAACCCAATTCAATATATGAAGAAAACAGCCGAAGTAATCTTATTCGCCTTTACTTCACGTTCAAGTGCCGGGACATTACCATTAAATGTTCAAGCACAAACGAACCGTTTAGGCGTGCCTCAAGCCATTGCAAACTTCTCTGGCTCATTTGGTCTTTCGATTGGACAAAACGGTTGTGCGGGTATCTATCCTGCCATGTTAGCAATTATGGTTGCACCTGTCGCTGGCGTAGAGGTTGATTTTAAATTCCTTGCAACTGTTGTTATCGTCGTCGTACTCAGCTCATTTGGTGTTGCTGGTGTCGGAGGCGGTGCAACATTTGCATCTATCCTTGTACTTTCAGCTTTAAATTTACCAGTCGGACTCGCTGGGGTGCTCATCTCTGTTGAACCTTTAATTGATATGGGACGTACAGCGCTAAATGTTAACGATTCAATGTTAGCAGGTACTGGAACAGCTAAATTAACAAAACAACTAAATGAAGATACGTTTAATTCAAATCATTATGATGAATTAACACCACAACATTAATAACATCACAACAAAACCCCTTTCAATCTTACGTGTGGAAAAGATTTGAAGGGGTTTTTGCTATTAAAACTTTATGATTTTAGATACTGTCAATTAATAGTTCGCTGATTTATTTTCTATTAAAACCTGCCATTTGCAACCATTCTTTCATTTCTGTGCGTTGCTTACTGCTCATAAATGCCGCTACTTGTTGTGACCACGTTTCACTTCGCTCACCGTTTGTACGCTGACTATAATATTGCGAAACTTCTCGATCATACTCCTCAAGCTGTTTTGATAACTGTTCATCATCTTGTGAATACGTATCAATATGAAAGACATGTTCACGTGGTAATCTTGGTTTTGGAGAACCATTTTCGTTATCTGCTGGTACGCCTAACGCCATTCCAAACACTGGAAAAACATGTTCAGGTAATTTTAATATTTCTCTCACACGCTGTACATCATTACGTAATGAACCTAAATAAACAATACCATAGCCCATATCTTCTGCAGTCAGTGCTATATTTTGTGCCGCCAACGCCGCATCTACAGTACCTACGAGTAATCCCTCAGCTGACTCAAAGCTATCTTCCATATTAGCTTCAAGCTTTTCACTAATTAACTGATGACGGTGATAGTCAATCACAAAAACAAGTAAATATCCATTTTCAACGACATAAGGCTGCCCAGATACCTCTTTTAAAGCTTCTTTCTTTTCAGCATCTTCTACACCAATAATCGATGTTGTCTGTAAATAGCTAGAAGTTGAAGCCATTTGTCCTGCCTCAATTAATTTTTCGACCGTGTCTCTACTGATTCGATCTGATTTAAACTTTCTAACTGAGTGATGTCGTTTTGCCAAATCATACACATATTCTGACATTTATAAACACTCCTTATCCTTTTTCTATATCCTATCAAAACACTCAAGGAAACGCATGTCCCTTGCATCTCATGCATACCCTTAAATCGTAGAAAAATAACAACAGAGGATACGTTTATATCGAATTGTATTCACTATTAATCGCACCAGGTGTGCTTATCTATGAATACATTTTAACCTAAGAAATAATGCCTCATTATTAAATAATCATTGCGGATTGAGCGGTTATATATTTTCATACTATATACTTGTAATTGAGAATCAGCATTCGTAAATGATATTAGCAGGCGTCTTATTAATCCCTCATTTGAATTGTTTAACACTTTTTAGAATAAAATTTATAACGCCTTTATTATCCAATTTCAAGCCTTTTTCATCATTAAGATGATACATTTATTAGAATTTAAGTCTCAATTTTTATCGCTTTAATCGCGCTAACTATGGCAAAAACGCTGATTCCACTGTCTTTCTTAGTGTATGTCCCTTTCAACAATGATATTTATTTGACGGAAAGCATGTTCCATGTCATAATAGCTATTGAGATTAGAATTATTATTAATAAGGAATTATAATTAAGACGAGACGTCTTTACATTCTAATCTAAAATAATAATGATTCATATAATAGGAGGATTTCGATTATGTCATTAATTGGTAAACAAATCGAGGAATTTTCAGCACAAGCTTACAACGCAAAAACAGATGAATTTGTTGAAGTTTCACACGAAGACTTAAAAGGTAGCTGGAGTGTTGTTGTATTCTATCCAGCAGATTTCTCTTTCGTATGTCCAACTGAATTACAAGATGTTCAAGAACAATATGCGAAATTACAAGAACTTGGTACAAACGTATACTCTGTTTCTACAGATACACACTTCGTACACAAAGCTTGGCATGATCACTCAGACGCAATTAGCACATTAGAATACACAATGATTGGTGACCCATCTCAACAAATCACACGTTTATTTGATGTATTAGATGAAGAAAAAGGTCTTGCACAACGTGGTACTTTCATCGTTGACCCTGACGGTGTTGTACAAGCTGCAGAAATCAATGCAGACGGTATCGGCCGTGACGCAAGTACACTTGTTCACAAAATCAAAGCTGCACAATATGTGCGTGAAAATCCAGGTGAAGTTTGCCCAGCAAAATGGGAAGAAGGCGGCGAAACTTTAACTCCAGGATTAGACTTAGTCGGTAAAATTTAAGGAGGCTATGCTGCATGTTAAATCAAGAATTGAAGCAACAATTATCGCAACTTCTTGATTTGATGGAAGGTGACGTTGTACTTAAAGCAAGTACAGGTTCTGACGAAAATTCACAAAAAGTCGATAACCTTGTGAATGAAGTCGCAGAAATGTCATCTCGAATTACAGTAGAAAAAGCTGATTTAAAGCGTACACCTAGCTTTAGTATCAATAGACCTGGAGAGGACACTGGCATCACATTTGCTGGTGTCCCTCTTGGTCATGAATTCAACTCTTTCGTTCTTGCACTTTTACAAGTCAGTGGACGTGCTCCGAAAGAAGAACAATCTGTAATTGATCAAATCAAATCTATTGAACAACCACTTCACTTTGAAACTTATATCAGCTTAACTTGTCATAAATGTCCAGATGTTGTTCAAGCATTAAACTTAATGAGTGTATTGAACCCTAATATTACACACACTATGATTGATGGTGCTGTATTTAAAGAAGAAGCAGAAGACATCATGGCTGTACCTGCCATCTTCTTAAATGGTGAACAATTCGGTAATGGCCGTATGACTGTAACAGATATTTTGAGTACACTCGGTCAAGGTCCGGACGCATCTGCATTTGAAAACAAAGAAGTCTTCGATGTACTTGTTATTGGTGGCGGTCCTGCAAGTGCAAGTTCAGCAATCTATGCTGCACGTAAAGGGCTCACAACAGGTATTGTCGCTGATAGAATTGGTGGCCAAGTCAACGATACAGCAGATATCGAAAACTTAATCGGTGTTAAGAAAACAACGGGTCCATCATTATCAACTAACTTAGAAGAACATATTAAAGACTACAATATCGATGTTATGAAAGGTGTTCGTGCAGAACAACTTGAAAAAACAGACAAAACTGTATCAGTAACACTTGATAACGGTGCTGTTCTAGAAACACGTTCATTAATCATCGGTACAGGTGCACGCTGGAGAAAAATTGGGGTACCAGGTGAAGAAAAATACACGAACAAAGGTGTCGCATACTGCCCGCACTGTGACGGCCCTCTATTTGAAGGTAAAGATGTTGCAGTTATCGGTGGCGGAAACTCTGGTATTGAAGCTGCTATTGACTTAGCGGGAATTTGTAAAAATGTCACAGTATTAGAATTCTCTGACACGTTAAAAGCAGACTCTGTCTTACAAGAGCGTTTGAAATCATTACCAAACACACAAGTTATTACTAATGCAGCTACGAAAGAAATTACAGGTGATGATCGTGTAAACGGTCTGACTTATACAGATATGCAATCAAAAGAAGACAAACACATCGACTTAGATGGCGTTTTCGTTCAAATCGGTTTATCTCCTAATACAGAATGGTTAGGCGACTCTGTTCAACGTAACCGTATGGGCGAAATTGAAGTTGATCGTCTTGGTAATACAAATGTACCAGGTGTCTTCGCAGCTGGGGATTGCACAGACCAACGTTACAAACAAATTATTATTTCAATGGGATCAGGCGCAACAGCTGCATTGTCAGCATTTGACTATCTCATCAGAAACTAAAGTTTTAAATCATGTCAAAAAGCTGATTGATGCAATGTCAATCAGCTTTTTTGATGTCATATTCTGAATGGCATTACTTAATAGACTTTATACACTTTCCATCTCACTTTGTTTAGCACCGTAATCAATTTCATATCCCATATCGCGAATCATATCATAATCCAGTTGATTCGGTTGACCTCCAGTAATTAAATAATCACCAACGAAGATAGAGTTCGCAACCATTAAGGCTGTTGATTGTAAAGAACGAAGATTAACTTCCCTACCTCCTGCAATACGAATCTCTTTTGTTGGATTGATCAAACGGAATAACGCGAGTATTCTTAAGCAACGCATTGGCGTCAGTTGATCCATATCTCCAAATTTAGTCCCTTTGATTGGATGCAAAAAGTTCACCGGTATACTATCAGCATCAATATCTCTCAATGCAAAGGCCATGTCGACGATATCTTGGTTAGATTCTCCCATACCACAAATAACACCTGAGCAAGGCGAAATATGATTTTGTTTCATTATTTCAATCGTATCTACACGATCTTTATACGTGTGTGTGGTCACAACTTCATCATGATAATTTTCACTTGTATTCAAATTATGGTTATAGCGATCTACACCAGCAGCTTTTAAACGACCCGCTTGCTCCTCATTCGTTAAACCTAAACAAGCACATATTTTTAATTGCGGATGCTCAGCCTTAATCTGTTCGACTGAGGATGTAATATGATCAATCTCTTTATCACTTGGTCCTCTACCACTCATAACGATACAATATGTGCCAATTTCATTTTCAGCCGCGACTTTCGCACCTTCTGTAATCTGATTTTCCGGAATTAATGCATAACGCTGTTTTTCCTTCATTTCACGTGATTGGCCACAATAGCCGCAATCTTCAGGACAAATTCCACTTTTAGCATTTAAAATCATATTTAATTTTACTTTGTGACCATAATAATGTTTACGTAATTGATAAGCTTCATGTACAAGGTCCATGGTGTCATAGGTTGGATTCGTAAATAAGTCAAATGCTTCCTCTGGTGTTAAAGCTGAACCTTTTAATATTTGCTCTGCAATTTTCATAACCATTCCTCCTCATATAAAAGCCAGTATACCATAATTGTAAATTAATTTATATTTTAAGTTTACAATAAACCCTTTCTTTTCTACATGACGTGTTACAATACGAGTGTAAGTCGTACACTCATCGTCTTAAATATTTAATGGGGGAATACAAATGGAAACTTTAGATGACTTTTTAGAAACCATCGATAAAGAGGCACATCGTGAAAAGCTTAAAAATGTGTTACAAACGATTTTAGAAAACTACCCTGAACTTACTATGGAGATAAAATGGAACCAACCCATGTTATTGTATAAGGACAATGGTTCTTTCATCTTGGGCTTTAGTAAAGCTAAACCCCATTTTGCAATTTCACCTGAGAAATATACTTTAGATACATTTGCAGATGACATTAAAGATGCTGGCTATCAAATGACAAAAATGTTTCTAAAAATCAAATGGACGGACGAAGTCAACTACGATTTGCTTTATCGTATCATTGATTTCAATATCAAAGACAAGAAAGACAGCTCCTCTTTTTGGCGTCGCTAAAATATGTCCACTTTAAAGGCTTAAATCAAACTTTGCTCGAGCAAAGTCAATTTAAGTCTTTTTTTATAGTTTTTCAGAAAATACTAAATATTGTGTTGACTATTTTTTGTACATCACATAAAATACAGACATTACTTATTATTTAAATCGGAATTAAGGAAGGTTGCCATGATCGAATTTAAAAATGTCAATAAAACATTTAAAAAGAAAAGTACGACTGTGCAAGCACTTAAAGATGTTAACTTTAAAATTAATAAAGGGGATATTTTTGGTGTTATTGGGTACAGTGGTGCCGGTAAAAGTACCCTCGTCCGCCTTGTTAATCAGATAGAAAAACAAACGTCGGGAGATATTCTAGTTGACGGTCATCATTTAAATACATATTCAGCTGCCCAACTGCGTACGGTTAAAAAAGAGATTGGAATGATATTCCAGCACTTCAATTTACTCAACTCAAAAACGGTTTTTAAAAATGTGGCGATGCCTTTAATTTTAAGTAAAGTGCCTATGGAAGAGATTAAAGTACGTGTGGAAGAAATGTTGCGATTTGTAGATTTAGCTGGTAAAGCGAATCAGTTTCCGACAGAACTTTCTGGTGGACAAAAGCAACGTGTTGCGATTGCCCGCGCTTTAATTACGCGTCCTAAAATTTTGCTTTGTGATGAAGCCACAAGTGCTTTAGACCCAGCCACAACTGACTCAATACTCGATTTATTGAAAAAAACGAACGAAACTTTTGGTGTAACGATTATGGTCATTACACACGAAATGAGTGTTATCCAAAAAATATGTCATCGTGTTGCGGTTATGGAAAACGGACACGTCATTGAACTCGACACTGTTAAAAGTGTATTCAGCCAGCCACAGACATCTACAGCACAGCGTTTTGTATCGACGGTCATCAATACGTTACCTTCCCCTTCTGTGATTAAAGATATACAACTCCATGAAGATGACACAGTATACAAACTGTTTATTGAACCTTCGCAAATTAAACATACGATTCTCAACGATCTCATTCAAGAAATCAATGTGAAAGTGAACGTCATTCATGCGATTACAGCTAACATACAAAATGAAACTGTAGGATATCTCTGGCTCCAAGTAACAGGAACTCCTGCTCAACAACGCGATGCTCGTTCATACTTTGAAACACATCACATTCAATACGAGGAGGGACTACCATCATGTTAGGTTCATCAATCGAAACATCTCAGTTACTCGAGGCACTGTATCAAACATTATATATGGTCACGTTTGCCCTTGTTCTCGGTGCTATTATTGGGATACCGCTAGGCATTCTACTCGTTGTTACGAGACAAAATGGAATATGGCCTAATGCCATTATTCATCATATTTTAAATCCAATGATTAATATATTGCGATCTATTCCGTTTATCATTTTGTTAATTGCGATTATTCCTTTTACAAAATTAATTGTAGGCACATCGATTGGCACAACGGCTGCCATTGTTCCTTTAACTGTCTATGTCGCCCCTTATATTGCGAGATTAGTTGAGAATTCACTGCTAGAGGTAGATGCAGGTATCATTGAAGCTGCACATGCGATGGGGGCTTCGCCAATGCAAATCATTCGGTACTTTCTTTTACCTGAAGCACTGGGATCACTTATCTTATCTATTACTACGGCCATTATTGGTCTGATCGGGGCAACTGCTATGGCCGGCGCTGTTGGTGGTGGCGGTATCGGGGATATGGCCCTTGTCTATGGTTATCAACGCTTTGACACACTTGTCATTGTGATTACGGTCGTGGTTTTAGTCATTATTGTTCAATTAATACAATCTGTCGGCAACGTACTTGCGAAAAAAGTACGTCGACATTAATCGGGGGTTTTATGAGATGAAAAAATTACTGACGCTCTTAGTTCTTGCTGTACTGGTACTTAGCGCCTGTGGGAAAAATGATACAAAAAAAGTGACGATTGGTGTTGCTTCAAATGATACAAAAGCATGGGAAAAAGTAAAAGAATTGGCAAAAAAAGACAATATCGATTTGGAAATCAAACAATTTTCAGATTACAACGTTCCAAACACTGCGCTCAACGATGGGGATATTGATATGAACGCATTCCAACATTTTGCATTTCTAAATGAATTTAAAAAAGCGAATAAAGGGACTCATATTACACCGATTCGTACTTCTGTTTTAGCACCTCTTGGGGTCTATTCGAAAAAAGTAAAAGACATTAAAGACGTGAAAGACGACGCCAAAGTCGTGATTCCAAATGACGTTTCTAACCAAGCGCGTGCACTCAAACTTCTAGAAAAAGCAGGATTACTTAAACTGAAAAAAGATTTCGGCTTATCTAGTTCAATCAAAGATATTCAATCTAACCCTAAAAACTTAGATATCAAAGCCGTAGATGCACAACAAACAGCACGTGCCCTTTCTGATGTCGATATTTCAGTCATTAATAACGGGGTTGCAACAAAAGCAGGATTAGATGCAAAGAAAGATCCGATTTACTTAGAAGATGCAAAATCAGATGCAGTTAAACCATATATCAACATCATTGCTGTTAACTCTAAAGATAAAGATAACAAAACGTATAAAAAAATTGCAGAACTTTATCATTCTAAAGAAGCAAAATCTGCTTTAAAAGAGGATACAAAAGATGGTGAAGTTGTTGTTGACCTTAAAGAAAAAGAAATGAAAGAGATTGAAGACAGCTTAAAATAAAAAATAATATTTGAGACATTTTAGAAGCGCATTTTTAGAAAGCGATTGAGTTAAGTTCATTTGTGATAAACAGTTAAAGACGAGACTGGGCACACTATCCCAATCTCGTCTTTTTGTATATGATTTAGTTCTCTTCAAAGTAGCGTTTTAACTTATCTTTCGTTGCCTGACATGCAAAGCTGTAATCAATTGCATCATAATTTATTTTTTGTATATCGGCCATATTAAGTAGACGGTGTTCCAACAATAATGCATATTCATCCATTAACGTTGTCTGTGTCACTGTTCGATTATCCGTATTAATCAAGAAGGCCACCTCTTGTTCCATGAGCTTTGGCAAATCTAAAGTCGCCAATGTATCTATGGCCTTTGTTTGTAAATTGCTATTCGGACAAAACTCTAATAGGACATCGTGTTCTTTCACCCAAGACAAAGCCTGTTCATCTTGAAAAATCGCCACACCATGACCAATTCGACGTGCACCATATTGAATCGCATCGTACACATTCTTTACACAACCACACTCCCCGGCGTGTAATGTAATATTTAAATTTTTACTTTTTGCATATTGAATTAATGCTTCATGCGCTTCCGTTGGTGAACTCGCTTCATCTCCTGCTAAATCTACACCTACAATATACTTTGTAATCGATGCATTCGCACCTAAATGATCAAAAATCGCTTGATTGGTTGCCATTGAATGATGCTTCATCCCACATACGAGCAAACGTACATCCAAATCAAATTGGGCTTCAGCTTGCTGCGCACCTTCACAAACCGCATCTAAAATTTCAATCGTTTCCAAACCAAGTGACTGATGGAAAGCAGGCGCAAAGCGAACCTCAATATACTTCACCCCATCTTCATGCGATTGTCGTGCAACATCGATAACCGCTTCAATAAGACTCTCTTGTGTTTGCATGACCTTCAATATCTCATCAAATGACTGTAAATATTCTGCTAAACTTTGACAATTTTGATCCACTGTTACTTTATTAATATCTATGCGCACTTGTTGTTTCTCACTCTGTGTTTTTAAATAATCTACACTGACAGAGCCGTCTAAATGACAATGTAATTCTAATTTTGGTATCTGCTTCAAAACAGCTTTCATAAGAACCTCACTTCAACATCTTTTTAATTTCTAATTGTACGCGGATTATTATTATTGTCAATACAAATTAAAAAATAATGACATGTTTATATGTTTATTGCGAAAGTACTACTAATTTTTCATAAAATAACCTTTTTCACTTCACATTTCGTGCTATTTTTGTAACATCGCAACATATGTGAATCTAGCAAAGGAGGGACAAACGATGCGTCAAAAAACACTCTTTCTATTTTTTATGATAGGAACTTTCACTGTAGGTATGGCCGAATACGTAGTGACAGGTCTATTGACTCAAATCTCAGCAGATATGAATGTTCGAATCTCTACTACTGGATTATTAATTAGCGTTTATGCGATAAGTGTCGCGTTAATCGGTCCTATTATGCGAATTTTAACATTAAAATTCCAAGCAAAAAGACTGCTACCTATATTAATTGTAATCTTTATTGTCAGCAATATCATCGCTGCACTTGCACCTAACTTCAATGTGTTGCTCATTTCAAGACTATTATCTGCATCTATGCACGCTCCATTTTTTGGTGTATGTATGAGTGTAGCTTCAGCCATTGTACCTCCTCAGAAAAAAACACACGCCATCGCTTTAGTTCAAGCAGGTCTCACAATTGCTGTGATGATTGGTGTCCCATTTGGTTCATTTTTTGGTGGCTTGTCAAATTGGAGAATTGTCTTTGTGATTATGATTGGATTAGCATTGATCACATTAATAGGTTTACTAAAATACACACCTGACATTACTTTGAGTTCTGAAGTGAATGTTAAAAACGAGTTGAAAATATTTAAAAATCCGCATGTGCTTATCATTATTTCTATTATTGTCTTTGGTTATTCTGGTGTCTTTACAACCTATACATTTATGGAGCCAATTCTTCATCAATATGCGCCTTACGGTACTACAGGACTAACAGTTTGCCTATTTATGTTCGGATTAGGTGGCGTGATTGGAAACTTAGCAACTGGAAGTGTGCCTGAACCACGTTTAACGCAATATCTTTATTACACATTTCTATTGCTATTAATCACGATTTTCTTTTTTGTTTTCGCTGTTCATAATGCTGTACTTGCATTAATCATTTGTTTTGCATTTGGTTTCGGTACATTTGGCACAACACCATTGTTGAACAGTAAAGTGATTTTAAGTGCAAAAGATGCACCTTTATTGTCTAGTACCGTCGCTGCATCCGTTTTTAATTTAGCCAATTTTTTAGGCGCCGTCATCGGTTCTTTACTATTAGAGTCTGGATTCGATTACAAGCGTCTCACATTGATTTCATCAGCAATTATTTTATTAGGCATTATATTAAATGGCGTTAATCACTTTTATGAAAAACGACACTCTATTTCCTAATCCATTCGCTACTCAAATTAAAAACGCTTTCTAACGCGAATGCTTATAATAATGAAGAAACGGGACTCGGATTAAAAACTTGTCTTAGCAGACTTATGCAATCCAGTCCCCTCCTGCATTTTATGTTTGATTCTCCTAACGCTAGAGAGCTTCATCTGCCTCAAACACTGACCACATTTAATAATAAAATTCCCTCTACATAACAGACTTATACTCTAGACATAGTTGCGTAATCATTCACTTTTACCTTCTAAAATTTAAGTCATGCTTTGAAATTTAATTAAACTCAATTGATTCAAAAATAATAAGTTAAATACGAATAATTATAAGTTAATATTTTTTTAACTAAAGTTAAAAACGAGTTCAACCTTTTTTACTTTTTATAACGCTATAATAATGTGCAAAGGAGTGATAAAAATGAAGAAATTACAAAAAACTAAAGCATTCACATCAATCATTTTAGCCCATCTCATTCTATTAGGTATTACTGCACACCCTACAGCACACGCTGCCAAAGCACCTAACAATAATGAATTAAAATTAGCAAGTCACAATGTCTATATGCTTCCAACATCATTGTATCCTAACTGGGGGCAATATATTCGCGCTGATTTAATTTCTCAATCTTTTTACATAAAAGGTAATGATGTTGTTATTTTAAATGAGGCATTTGATAACGGTGCATCAAACCAACTCTTAAATAATCTTAAAAATGAATACCCACATCAAACTGGCGTTCTAGGTCGCTCTAGATCTGGATGGGATAGCACAGAAGGAAGTTACTCTAGTACTGTCCTTGAAGATGGAGGGGTGGCAATTGTAAGTAAATATCCAATAAAAGAAAGAATACAGCATGTATTTCGACGCGGTTGTGGTTTTGATAATGATAGCAATAAAGGATTTGTATACACGAAAATTGAAAAAGAAGGTAAAAATGTTCATGTTATCGGTACTCATACACAAGCCGAGGATAGCAGATGTGGAACAGGCTATGACAGAGAGATTCGAGCTGAACAAATGAATGAAATCAGTACATTCGTAAAAAATAAAAACATACCAAAAGATGAAGTGGTCTACATTGGCGGGGATCTAAATGTTAATAAAGGTTCAAGTGAGTATCAAGACATGCTTAGAAATTTAAATGTTAATGATGTAAGCTTCACTGGACATACGAGCACATGGGACCCAGAGTCCAACTCAATTGCAAAATACAATTATCCAAATGCACAATCCGAGTATTTAGACTATATATTTGTAGATAAAGATCATCGGCAACCCGGCACACTCGTTAATAAAGCTGTAGATGAAAAAGCACAAAGCTGGCATGTCTATGCTTTCCCTTACACTTACTTTTATAATGATTACTCCGATCATTATCCAATTAAAGCGTATAGCAAATAATTATATAGGGATAACGGGTATAAAATATTTGATAAACTAAACTATTTTGGAAATCTTGCCCCAAGAGCTTCTTTTCTTACAGGCTGAAGGCACAAATCAATTTGACTTAATTGAAGTAGATACTTGATAGAAAACAAATATGAAAACACCTCAAAATTCATTTGAATGGATTTTGAGGTGTTTTCTTAGGGAGACAAAACCCTATTATATGAAATCTTCAAAAAATGATATTAAATTAAAAATTATCGCATTTATATCAGCATGAAATCATGATGTGTAAAAATAAACTTTAATACTTCTAAAAATAAAAGTGAGTGGCACAAGTCACCCAGTGCTACTCACTTTTATTATAGCTAAAAACCCCATCCTTTGAACAGGACAGGGTTCTTAGTCTATGCCACTTATGCTTCGTCTTTAACGAATGGTAGTAATGCCATATGACGTGCACGTTTAATAGCTGTAGTCAACATACGTTGATATTTAGCTGAAGTACCTGTCACACGACGTGGTAAAATTTTACCGCGTTCTGAGATAAAACGTTTTAATAACTCAGTATCTTTATAGTCGATATGTGTAATACCGTTTGCTGTGAAATAACAAACTTTTTTACGACGACGACCGCCTCTTCTTGGTCCACCTGCCATGATTTGTGCCTCCCTTACTATAAAATGATTCTATACGTTCGCTAATTCATTAAAATGGTAAATCATCATCACTAATATCGATAGGACCATTCGCATTCGCAAATGGATTATCGTTATGTGCGGGTTGATTGTTGTTTTGATATGACGAATTTTGACCTTGTTGTTGCCCACCGAAGCTCTGACCATAGCTTTGGAAATCATTGCCTTGATTAGAGTGACGTTGGTTTTGTGATTTTGGTTCAAGGAATTGAACACTGTCACACACCACTTCAGTGACGAACACACGTCGGCCTTCTTGGTTCTCATAACTGCGTGATTGTAAGCGACCATCAACGCCAGCTAAACTTCCTTTGAACAAAAAGTTGTTCACGTTTTCTGCTTGTTTACGAAAAACTACACAGTTAATGAAGTCCGCTTCACGTTCCCCTTGCGCATTCGTAAACGTACGATTAACCGCTAGAGTAAAAGTCGCTACACTTACGCCTGAGGGTGTCGTTCTGTATTCTGGATCTTTAGTTAATCGACCTACTAATACGACTCTGTTAAGCATTTTCACGCCCCCATTATTATTCTATTACTTATCTTCGTCTTCACGGACAACGATGTAACGAATGATATCGTCATTAATTTTAGCTAAACGTTGGAATTCGTCAGTTGCTACGTTATTGTCAGACTGAATACGTACGATGTTGTAGTAACCATCTTTAAAGTCTTCAATTTCGTAAGCTAAACGACGTTTACCCCAGTCCTTCGTTTCTAATACTTCAGAACCTTCAGAAGCTAAAATTCCGTTAAAACGTTCAACTACTGCTTTACGCGCATCTTCCTCGATGTTTGGACGCACGATGTACATAATTTCATATGTTCTCATTTTATATTTGCACCTCCTTGTGGTCTATACGGCCTATCAATGAAATGATAAGCAAGGAATAATTTTCATTACTCACATTCAAGAATTGTACCACATCACATTACTTATTACAACATTAAACAGAAGATGTTCTATATTTCTCTTTATAGATAATTAATGCTTTCCAAGTCATAAAAAATAAAAGATAAGATTTTGCATTACTTTTTAACACACTAGTAAAACCAAAATATATTAATTTGTTTTTATGAACAATTAAGAAATAGTTAATTTAAATCAATATAAAAGCATGCTATATTTTAAATGCTTACAACAAATAAAAACTGAATATGAAAGGGATTAATTATGAAAAACAAGTACATAGCTAAATTATTAATGGGTGTTGCTACAGTATCTATCGCAACAATCGTATCAAACGGACAAGCTGACGCGAGCGAGCAAGTTCAAGAAAACTCAAAAACTACATTACCACCACAAACTTTTGAATCTGCAAAAGTATCACCAGAACAAAAAGCATTTTA
The DNA here is from genome assembly GCF_011174885.1 of Staphylococcus sp. 191. Lineage (NCBI taxonomy): Bacteria > Bacillati > Bacillota > Bacilli > Caryophanales > Staphylococcaceae > Staphylococcus > Staphylococcus sp. 191. The sequence continues at coordinate 30,435 of NZ_PNRJ01000020.1, forward strand.
CCAAGTATTACATATGGATGGTATTACGGAAGAGCAACGCGATCAATACATCAAACAATTACATGAAGATAAAAACAGTGCACAAAACGTATTCTCTGAATCAATTAAAGACAGCCAACGTCCAGATCGTCGTGTAGGTCAACAAAACGCTTTCTATGAAATTTTAAATAACGAAGACATCACTGACGAACAACGTGATCGTTACATCTCAGAAATCAAAGAAAACCCAGATGCAGCTCAAAAAGTTTTTGTTGAATCTGTAAACCAAACTGAAACAAAACCAGCTGAGCCACAAATCGAGCCAGAAAATTGGGAAGAAAAATGGCAAGAGCAACCTCAACAAGAAGAACAAAAACCTGAAGTACCGAAAGTAGAAGAGAAAAAAGAAGATAAACCTAAAGTAAAAGAAGAACAACAAAAACCTCAAGCGCCAACACCAAAAGTTGAAGAGCAAAAAGAAGATAAACCTCAAGCACCGAAAGTTGAAGAGCAAAAAGAACAAAAAGCACCTGAAGTGAAAACACCTGAGGTACAAAAACCTGAAGTTCAAAATCAAGGTCAAAACCAAGCTACACCTTCTCAACCTTCAGTACCATCTACACCTCAAGTTGAAGCACCTTCAAAATCAACTTGGACAGACTTATGGAATGATTTCAAACGTCCATTTGAAGATGGTTACACTTACATCAAAGACAGTGCGAATAAAGTTCAAAAATATATAACAGATTCATATAATAGTATTACAGAAAAATACAATAATGCAAAACATTATTCGGAATTATATTTTAAGTATAAAGATACAATTGATATTGCTGTATTAGGATTGTTGAATAAAGAAAGTACTCGTGCATATATTGATCCTATTAAAATTGAAGATGAGTATAACCCATTTTACAAAGCTTATGCAAAAACAAGCAATTTTGTAACTAGCAGTATCAATACAGGTAGAGTGTTACACACGTTATATCAAAACCCTAAAGCAGTACAAACAGCAATCACTGCAGTTGAAACTGCTCAAAAAGTAAAAAGTGTTTTTAACAGTTTCTTATCTTTCTTCAAATAATCTATACGAAAAGACTCGCTTATCCCTTGCGAGTCTTTTTATTTTTCATCAATTCATGTAGCCTATTAATAAGCTCTAAATGATTTTAATTAAAGGTGGTGGCGTTTTGTCATGAGAAAAGCAATGTATAGTTTTCATTTATTAAGTAACACTTTTCTCATATTGTTATTATTCATTCCTATTCCATTTTTAAATTATGAGGGTGGCGATATTCTTTCTATTTATTTTCAAGTTTCATTAATAGTGTTCGTTCTTTCAGTCATTTTATGGGTTATGAACCAAAAAAATAGAAAAACGTGGATGATTAGCACCGTCTTATCAAGCTTGAGTATCCTTATCGTTTTTCCAGTCGCATTTTTTTACTTATTTTTCGGAATACCCCCAGCGTAAAAACAATCCAAACTTCTTTAGTAACCAAGTTTGTTACCATTATTTTAAAACGGCAATCGAAAAATCATTAATGATGCATCGACTGTACTATATTTTAACCTAAAAAATAAACTGCGAAGTAGAGTCGGTGCGCTCTACTTACACAGTTTAAATTGGAGGATGAATATCCTTTTTTCAGTTTATGTTTTAATCGATAACGACATTCTCTTTATATCGTCGTTATTGTTTTATATTTATATACTTTTTATGGGTTAAGGGGTAAATGTTTTTATACGAGATGGAAGGTTCTCTTATTTTATAAGTATCTCTTACGATTGAGTCTAAGTCGTAAATTCTAGGGTGATTATTAAAAACGATGAAACAACTTTATGTTTGCTTACTTTTGTATGTTTTCTTGGATGAATTTTTTAATTTCAGGTGTAAAGTAAACGCCATATCCTTTTCTTTCGGGTGAATCTTTAATATCTCCAGCGTAAAATACACCTACTGCTTCACCATTCTCATTTATAATTGCAGAACCAGAATTCCCCGGCTCCGGATAAGCGTCAATTGTCATACCAGTTCCTTCTATAGATAATACTTTACCAAATGATTGTAATAAGTTATAACCATGTTTATCAGGTTTTGGATAGCCCATAATTGAAATTCTTTCATTGACACTGGCATGATCGGCTAATTTCAATGCCTGCGTTTTTTCATTAAAGTTCCATCCTTCTTCTGATCTTTCTCTAATATGCACAATTGCTAAATCTTCCTTACCTGGATATGGAATAATTTTTAATATATCATAGTGTCCACCATTGCTACTATATCCAGTAGGATGCGCACCGATTCTCTTCACTGCATCTTTGCCTTGGCCACTCACCACATGTTTATTTGTGATAACCGTATTATTACCTACTACAAATCCTGTCCCATGACTAAACGAAACCACACCATTATATGGGCTGACCGTTGCATCATGAATTTCTATTACATTTTTTTCTGCTTTTGCGACTGAATGATATTGATCTGAAAGACTACTTCCTATGCCAAGAGAAGTTAAAATCGTTAAAGCTGCAAAGCTTTTAATTATAATATTCTTATTCATTTTAATTATCCTCTTATTTTAATGACATTTTGTATCTAGATACATCTCTATTGTATATATTTATTATAAATATA
>NZ_PNRJ01000021.1:0-31150 GCF_011174885.1 Staphylococcus sp. 191
CAGTAATAGTGATGGCCCATACCTACCACGCCTGTACCAAGTAATAGAATGAGTTGAAAATATAAAGCACGAATGGTTGATTGAATAGTTGTAAGTTTCATATTGACCATTAAAAAGCCTATCAGTACAACTGCGAAAGCTTCGAATATCCCCTCAACCCATAAGTGCACTATCCACCAACGCCAATAATCAGCAAAAGTAACATGCGTGTTAGGCATGATAAAAAGAGAAGCTAAATAAAATAATGGGATTGCAATCGCACCGATAAAGAGTAGTGAAAGCAAATGTTTCTTATCATAATTGGTTTGTATTTTATTACGAATTGCTGGAATAAAACCGCGATATAATATGATAATCCATAGCACCATGCCGATGATGAATAAGATTTGCCAGAATTTCCCCATTTCGATATATTCCCATCCAAAATGACCGAATAACCACCAATGTTGATTAATCACACCTAAAATATTTCCCCATTCACCTAGCATACTACCAAAAACTACTACTAATAATGCGTAGAATAAAATATCTACGAGTAAACTTTGATGTTTAGGTTCTGAACCTAAAACTTTAGGAACAATATATATCCCTGCTGCCAACCAAGCTGTGGCAATCCAGAAAATTGCTAATTGTAAGTGCCAAGTTTTAGCAAGATTAAATGGTAAAAACTGTTGTATAGGGATGCCAAAGAAGCTGTTTTCTACATAATAATGAGCCATAAGTTCGCCTAATAAGATTTGAATTAAGAATAAAAGCATCACAATAACAAGATATTTACCTACCTTTTGTTGACTTCGTGTGATGATAGAATCCACTTCGATTTTAGGGAGATATTTTTCAGATTGATAGGTGGCCTTCATATCGAAGTCGTAACGTCTTTGAATATAAATAATGAATGCGAGTCCGCCAATTAATAAAGTTACTGAAATGGCTGTCCAAAGCACACCTGAGCTCGGCAACATATTGCCCGCATCAGGATCATATGGCCAATTATTAGTGTATGAAAAATTTTGACTTGGTCTATCAGTGGATGAGAGCCAAGCCCCCCAAAAGAAGAATTGACTTAAATGTTCGATTTTATTTCCAGAAACCATATAGTCATCATTCTTAAATTGTTTAATCATATTTTCAGTAAGGCCTGCTTGTTTAGGATTGTTGATAAATATTTTTTTATAATACTTTTGGATATAATTCAAACCGTATACTTGCGCATCTGTAAGTACAAGTTGATCCTTTTGTTGAGCATAGCGATTTACCCGTATTTCTTTAGTTACTTTATCTTTGACAGCAGCGCGTTCCGCCTCATCCAAACGGTTCAATGGTTTATGATACAATGTGTGCGCATAATAAGTCCGCATCCCTCTAATATAATGATGTAGTGTTTCTGCTGTATAATCAGGACCAAGATATGAACCATTACCTAAATATGACCCATAATCAGTAAGACCATATTTCTCGTAAATGGCTTGTCCGCTAATTAGCTCAGATTTTGTCACTATTGTGTTTCCGTGTGTATCCACAATTTTTGCGGGACGAGGTGCTTCATTTTGAAATATAAACCACCCTCCTATTAGCAAAATAGAAAACACTAAAGCGAGTATCGTCAATAAAACTCTATTTAAACGTTTATACATATTTCTTTGGAGTGACATGTATAGAATACCTCCTCTTTTCTTAGTTTATCTCCATCATAATCTCTTTTTTATAAAAATAAATATATACATTGTTTGTTTCAATATTTCGTAACAAATAAATATTTTTTACTTTAAAATATTAGGGAAAATACTATAAAAATATAGTAAAAAAAGGAAGGTTAAGGTATAAAGTGTTTGATGATTTCGTTTATAGAAAGGATGAAGTGTCGTTCATTATGGAAATCATATTGTCATAATGAAAATATAGAAGATAACCCTGTGATATGAGAAAGGTATGTATAGAAAAGCGAGTATCAAAAATTTGAGAAGTCCGTCAAATGGAGTGTCTTTTCAATAAATGTTAATAATTTATCTTTAAATTATTAAGATAAGAAATGAGATATTAACTAGCCAGAATAGATAGGGGATAAAAATCATCATATTCATACGTACTCACCCGCGCTTGACTAGCGGTCTCGTCTAGATTGATAATCACGAGGTTGAAGCTATGGTGCTTGGTCGACTGTTGGTGATTGAATGCGATATCTATTTCTTTGGATGAACGATTAAAAGTTATAGGTACTGATTTTTATAATTTATTTCAAGGTTATTCTAAACGGTACCCAATCAAATAAGGAGGCAGACTTCAACGTCTTGCCTCCTTATTTTAATCAGTTATTTACCGATGTTCCAGACTACATGTCAGTTCTCTTGGTTTACGCTCAATTTAATCATGTAGTTTTCATCATTGTTTATTTTTTAGTTACTAATCGATAGGGATATTTTTATCAGTTTGATTATTACGCATATCTTTAGGAAGTTTTACATTAAGCATGCCATTTTGATAAGCCGCTTTAATTTGAGTAGCATCCACATGATCAAAACTAAATTGACGTTGAACATTGCGATAGCTTCGTTCTTTATGGATGATACGTCCTTCATCATCTTCATTGTTATTTTCAACCGTATTTTGTGCAGCAATTGTTAAGATATTGTTTTCAAACTGCACACGAATATTTTCTTTGTCCATACCAGGAAGTTCAGCTTCAACGATGTAGGCATCATCTAATTCTTTAATGTCAGTCGTAATGGCAGCTTGAGCAAAATTGTCGTCGAAAAAATGACGGCCAAAGTCTTTAAAAAAGTCACTGGGTTCCATATTGAAAAAAGAATTATTGAATGGTTTCATTTCAAATGCCATAGTCCATCTCTCCTTGTATTATTAATAATGATTTGCGAAAGGTACTTAGTGAAGCTATATTAAGCACCTTTGACTTTATAGTTACAGTATACACCTAAGGTCAAAGATAGTCAAGGTCAAAGTTTGATTAAAAATATTTCTATATTTCTCAGTTTCAAAATAAAAACAATGGAGATACTAATTGACTTGGGTTGAACCGGTATTTACATGCTAAATTCAAGATGAAATGATAAGATGAAAGTAACTACAAATGGATGGAGGGGTCGTTATGAACTTAAGATATCCAATTGGTCAGTTAGAAATACCTGAATCGATTACATTGAAGCATATTCATCAATGGTTAGACGAGATTGAAAGTTATGTACAAAATTTAAAGAAAGTTGTCATACCCCTTAACGAAATAGCCTATAACCAAACATATCGTGAGGGCAGCTTTACAGTTAGACAACTTGTCCATCATATCGCAGATTCACAAATCAATCTGTATCAGCGTTTAAAACTAGCATTGACGGATGAACAGCCAAAAATTGCAGAGTTTAAACAAGATGCGTGGGTTCAATTACCAGATTCTCAACTCCCTGTAGAAATCTCTATACAACTTTTAGAAATGATTAACAGACGTATTACAGCAATTGGTCGACAGTTATCAAAAAGCGATTTGTCTCGTACTTTTTTATTAGAAGGTACAGGTGAAATTTCAGTAGGAGAAACAATCGCAAAGTTATCTTGGCACGAGCGTCATCATTTAGCACATATTCAACTAGCTCTCGGCAAGAGTGAGGAATTTTTATAACATTGAAGCTTCTTTAATTAAAAAGAAAGCGATTTTATGGCATGGTATCCTATCAAAATTAAGAGGAATAATTGAAAATATTTAGCCTATTTTATTAATTAGTTAAAGGCTAAAAATAGGTGTTTAAATCAAGGTATTGTCACAAATTGTTTTTATTTTGCGGTATAATTACTTTGTAATTAATTTAAAGTAATGCTATACTAGATTAAAATAATTCTAAACTAGAGGTGTGAATAACATGAGCAATAACAACGAATCGAAATTGACGGGCTTATTCGGTCATCCTGTGGGTGATCGTGAGAATTCTATGACTGCTGGACCAAGGGGACCTTTATTAATGCAAGACTGGTACTTCTTAGAACAAATGGCACACTTTGATCGCGAAGTCATTCCAGAACGACGTATGCATGCGAAAGGTTCTGGAGCGTTTGGTACATTTACAGTTACGAACGACATCACACAATATACAAGTGCTAAAATTTTCTCAGAGGTTGGGAAACAGACAGAAATGTTTGCACGTTTTTCAACAGTAGCAGGGGAACGTGGTGCAGCTGATGCTGAACGCGATATTCGCGGTTTTGCTTTGAAATTCTATACTGAGGAAGGAAACTGGGATTTAGTGGGGAATAATACACCTGTTTTCTTCTTCCGTGACCCTAAATTATTTGCAAGTTTAAACCATGCTGTTAAACGTGATCCTCGTACAAACATGAGAAGTGCTCAAAATAACTGGGATTTCTGGACATCATTACCTGAGGCATTACACCAAGTAACGATTTTAATGACTGACCGTGGTATTCCTAAAGGATTCAGACATATGCATGGATTCGGTTCACATACTTATGCCATGATTAATGCGCAAAATGAACGTGTTTGGGTGAAATTCCACTTTAGAACACAACAAGGTATTGAAAACTTATTAGATGAAGAAGCAGCACAAATTATCGCTAAAGACCGTGAATCTTCACAACGTGATTTGTTCAATGCGATTGAAGAAGGCAACTTCCCGAAATGGAAAATGTACATCCAAGTGATGACTGAAGAACAAGCCAGAAATCATAAAGATAATCCATTTGACCTCACAAAAGTGTGGTACAAAGGGGAATATCCATTAATTGAAGTCGGTGAATTTGAATTAAACCGCAACCCTGAAAACTATTTCATGGATGTAGAACAAGCTGCTTTTGCACCAACAAACATTGTACCGGGTATTGATTTTTCACCTGATAAAATGTTACAAGGGCGTTTATTCTCTTACGGCGATGCACAACGCTATCGTTTAGGTGTGAACCACTGGCAAATTCCAGTCAACCAACCTAAAGGTGTAGGCATAGAAAACATTTGTCCATTTAGCCGTGATGGTGCAATGCGTTTCTTAGATGGTAACCAAGGCGGTAAAACACATTACTATCCAAATAGCTACGGTGCGCATGAAAGCCAACCTGAATACAAACGTGCACCATTAGAATTGAATGGTACGGCTTATGAGCACGACTTTAGAGAAGATGATGACAATTACTTCGAACAACCGGGTAAATTGTTCCGTCTCCAATCACCAGAGCAACAAGAGCGTATGTTTAAAACAACAGCAAGTGAAATGGAAGGCACAACAGACGAAGTGAAACGTCGTCACATTAAACATTGTTACCAAGCAGATGTTAACTATGGTACAGGTGTAGCGAAAGCACTTGGCATGGAAGATCAATTGGAAAGCATTATTGCTGAAATAGAAGCTTAAGTCTGTCCGATTAAGGACGATGAAAGTAAACCTGGTCAAGAGTTGATCGGTTTGCGTACGCCTTTGTATCTAGGCTTTTGCAAGCCGATTCTTCTTGACCGTTAAGTAATTTTCATATGATTTTAAGATGAGGCAGCGGGCACTTCATTTAAGATGATGGCACGTTGGTAGATTTAGAGGTTTGAGTGAGGGACTTTTAATGCCACTTCACTTTTGTAAGCTATTTTTTAATGAGAGGTTATGACATGATATTAGATAAGATTAATCCTGATGATTTGTTTCCTACTGAATGTGTTGAAACTTCTGTATTAGGTAAAATGCCATACACAGTTAAAGATATGACAAAAATTTATGATGCAGCATATGTGGCAACGAATGAAAGATTAATATTGAATGTGGATATGGATGGGCAATTTTATTATCGTAATATTCAGTTCAATGAAATTAAAGAGATTGAATCGGACGAACATGAATTAAAAATTACATTTGATTATGGCGTATTTACTTTAAAAGAATGTAACGCTGATGATGTGAAAGCAATGTCAGATTATTTACACACGAAAATATCCTAGAACGATGAATGACAAAGTCATGAACTTTGGACGGACGATGTTTAAACCGTATAATAAAGGTTATTTAAATAAGTGAGTGATTTTATAAAAAACTAAACTAAAACGAGAAAGGTGCTGTTTTTCAATGGCTCAAGACAAAAAACAAGTAGTTGAAGACTTAAACTTACAATTATCAAACTTCACTGTATTATGGACTAAAATTCACAACTATCACTGGTATGTAAAAGGACATAACTTCTTCGCATTGCACGAAAAGTTTGAAGAACTTTATAATAAAGTTGCAGTTTATGTGGACGAAATTGCAGAACGTGCATTGGCATTAGAAGGTAACCCAGTGGGTAAAATGAGCGAAGTTTTAGAAGTATCTAGTATTGAAGAAGCTGAGTACGGAATTAGCGCAGAAAAAATGGTAGCGCAATTAGCAACAGACTTCGAAACAATTGTAAAAGAATTGAAAGTCGCACAACGTAACGCAGAAGAAGCTGGCGACGATCGTTCAGCGGATATGTTTATTGAAATTGCGACTGAATTAGAACACAACATTTGGATGTTAAAAGCATATATCGGTTAAAAGCAATTTGAATTGCACGCATGAGAAGTGCAGTGAAAGAGAGCCAAACTTCCCTGATAATAGGAGGTTTGGCTCTTATTGTATTTGTGATGTATTTGAGAAACACCTTAAAACTGGAGAGGATAATGAAGTTCGATAGAGGTAAGTGGTTTCTAAGCTTCATGCTTATCGGAAAGTGTTTTTTTATAATGTTATAAGCGATTCTTATGGCAAAGATGACCATAATCACAAATGTAGCAAAGGATTCTTGAATTAACGACCACTCACCGACTTGGACCAAGAGATTAAGATTTATAATCTATAAGCGAATACCCTAAAAAGTCAAAAGGACGCCTATTTTTTAAATTTACTTTAATTGCTTTAAAGGCGCTATTTGATAGATGATGCCTTGTTATCTAGGGGGAAGAAGGTAAAGTCTATCAACAATCAAACATAGAAGTTAGCATTAACGATAATGAATGATGTGAGATAAATGATTTATCGTATTAAATAAGTAGCGTCACAATAATAGGAAATGATATCAATACTGCTCAAAAAGCTTAATATGATTCCAATAAGGGAAAGGATAAATAACAGGGCGAGCTGAGGGATCAAATGATGAGTTATCATTTGAGACTGATTGCCGTGTTTAAGGCATAGCTATCAAAATGTTAATGACATGTAGGTAGGATTCTTAAAAGTAAAATAGAACCTTTAAATATTCAGAATCTTCAAATCATTATATTGTTCACTTTGAAAAGTACGTGATTTAAGAGAGAAGCCTATTCTATTTCAAAGGTTCTCTGCTATTTTGCTTGTTTAGACTGCCACATGTTGTCATTAAAACAAAGAGAGTTGAAAAAGATGGGGACAATTGATTTTATAGTATTTATTGTATATTTTGCTGCATTGATTACGATAGGTATTTTAGGAGTATTAAAAGCGAAATCCTCTGAAAAGTATATGGTTGCTGACCGTAATTTAGGTTTGTTTATGTTGTTTGGTTGTTTGACGGCAGTCTTTTTAGGAGGCTCTTCAACAATTGGTTCGTCACAACTTGGTTATGAAGTCGGTTTGTCGGGGTTTTGGTTTGTTTTTGCTTTAGGTGTTGGGATTACCATTTTTGGTCTATTTTTATTGGATCGTATTATGGATTTAAAAGTGATTACGATTAGTGAACTACTTTATCGATTATTTGGTCATCGTGTCCGTATTATTGGTGCAATCGTGACAGCGATGTATACTTTGATGATTTGTGTAACACAAGTGATTGCAATGGGGACCGTTGTTTCTCAAATCTTTCATTGGAGTCTGTTTACTTCCATTCTCGTTGGAGGAAGCATTGTATTTGTCTATACGATTTTAGGTGGTATGTGGACATTATCAATTACTGATGTGATTCAATTTCTTGTGATGACTATCGGTATGTTTTTAATCATGTTACCTATGAGTTTATACAGTGTCGGTGGTTTCTCTTCATTATTTGAAAACATGCCCGCCTCACATTTGAGCTTTTTTAATATTGGTTTCGGTGAAATTGCGAACTATTTTATTACGTATACATTAGGGGTAATGGTAGGACAAGATATTTGGCAGCGTTTCTTTACGGGGAAGACGAAACGTATTTCTAAAACATCGGGCCTTTTAGTTGGTGTATATAGTGCGCTCTATTCTATTGTGATGGTCATTATCGGTATGTGTGCGTACGTTTTATTTCCACATATTCAAAATACACAAAATGTTTTTGCGCATATGGCTTTCGAAACATTGCCAGCAGGTCTGTTAGGGATTGTGTTTGCGGCACTCATTGCAGCAATCATGTCCACAGCATCAGGAACTTTATTAGCGTCAGCCACGATTATTTCAAATGATTTGTTGAAACCGTATGTATTTAAAAATTTGGAAGATCATCAATTTTTAGGATTAACAAGGGTAACCACACTTTGTTTAGCTGTCATTGCGATTGTTATTTCAATATGGGTTAAAGAAGTGCTTGTTGCCATTGATATCGCTTATGCGATTTTGACAGGAGGCATGTTTATGCCGGTCGTGTTAGGCTTATTTATTAAGTGGCTAACGCCAAAAGCTGCTTTCTCAGCCATTATTGCGAGTGTGGTGTTCATTTTACTTTCAATTTTCATTGTGGGTCCACAATCCACGGCGACGATATTTTACGCCATAGTCATCAATGCTATAATATTGATAGTTGTATCATATTTTGATTCGAAAAAAGGTCGATATGATAGAGGAAAAAACGGACGTCAAGCAACATGATAGATTGATAACGTAAGGGGCGTGTGGCAATGTATTTATTAAATAATCATATTCAAGATATTGAAGTACCGGGAACGAGACAATTTGCGAATAGAGTAGATCAGTATCCGAATTGTTTAGATTTAACACTTGGACAATCCGATTTTCCTGTTGCTTCTTATGTGCAAGAAGCGATGGTGGAAGCGATACAGGCGGGGCAACTCAAATACACACATAACAAGGGATTAATCGAGCTGAGAAAGGCGATATCCGAATACAACGCGTCACGATTTGGTGTAAAGTATAATCCTGAGACAGAAATCGTCGTTACAAACGGTGCATCAGAAGGTATTGACGATGTACTTAGAACAATATTGAATCCCGGAGATGAAGTAATCTTGCCTGGGCCGACTTATTTAGGGTACGAACCGATTGTTAAACTGCAAGGGGCAGAGGTCAAATGGATTGACACGTCTCACACAGGATTTGTACCGACGGCAGATGCAATCAAAGCAGCTATTACACCGAAAACAAAAGCGGTTATGTTTAACTATCCGACGAATCCTACGGGTATGACATTGAGTTATGCGCAAATCCGTGCACTCGTTGAGGTATTAAAAGAGACATCTGTTTTTATTATTACAGATGAGATATACAGTGAAAATGTGTTTGAGGGACGTCACCATTCGTTTATGGAATTTCCTGAAATTAGGGAACAGCTTTTTGTTGTTAATGGTTTATCTAAGTCACATGCGATGACAGGTGCACGTGTTGGTTATGTGTTATCGACACCTGAGTTGATTGAAGAAGTAACTACAGTGCATTTGTATAATTCTATTTGTGTCGCAACGCCGAGTCAATACGGTGCAATACGTGCTTTAAAAGAAGGGGATAAAGATATACAGAAAATGAACGCAGCCTATCGTGAGCGACGTGATTATATTTATGCACGCTTAGTTGATATGGGATTACCTGTAACGCTTCCACAAGGGACATTTTATATTTTCCCTGATGTTTCTGCTTATGATTCAGATTCTTTCCGTTTTTGTAATCAATTGTTAGAAACGGAGCAACTGGCCATTGTACCTGGGAAATCATTTTCTGATTATGCGGAAGGATACGTTAGACTTTCCTTTGCATGTGATATGGAGACCATTAAAGAAGCGTGTGATCGATTAGAGCACTTTATAAGTCATTATGAGAAGTAAGTCTATTCAACTAAGGCTTTGCATCCTTTTTCGAAAGGGTAATTGCAAAGCCTTTTTTATGTTCAAGCTGAACTCTGCTACGACAGGGTGAATCATGTCAGGTTGTTCACATTGCATTCTCATTAAAGAAGAGATATAATTATAAATCGTAATTATTTCGATTTGAAAAGAGGGATTGTGATGAGCAAACAACATCGACGTGTGATCATCATTGGTGCAGGTGCAGCAGGTATAGGTATGGCTGTAACGATGAAAACATTTCAATTGGATGATGTCTGTGTCATAGAGAGTGGTACAATCGGACATTCATTTAAAAACTGGCCAAAATCAACGCGTACGATTACACCTTCATTTACAACAAATGGCTTTGGCATGCCTGATATGAATGCGATAGGTAAAGATACTTCTCCGGCCTTTACATTTAATGAAGAACATCTATCAGGCGAAACATATGCAGAATATTTAGAAGTAGTGGCTCGGCATTATGAGATTGAGGTTCAAACAGAGACACATGTGCATGCGGTGAATCTGGTCGATGGTGTCTATGAACTCGAAACCTCTCAAGGTATGTTTACTGCAGATTATTTATTTATCGCCACAGGAGACTTTGCTTTTCCAAATCAACCATTTGAACATGGGATTCATTATAGCGAAGTGACAGATTTTACAGAATTACCCGGAAAAGCCTTTACGATTATCGGTGGGAACGAAAGCGCCTTTGATGCAGCCATTCACTTGGCACAACAAGGGGCGGAAGTTACGATTTACACGCACTCAACAGGATTTAACGCAGAAGAAGCAGATCCGAGTATTCGACTTTCTCCATATACACAACAGCGTTTAAGAAAAGCGGTCCAAGAAGGTGCTTCTATTACAATGAAGGTGCATTACCAAGCGGATGCTATTGATTTCCGAGACGGTCAATATGCGATTCTCTTTACGAATGGAGAGGTTGTCTATAGTCAAACAGAACCTATTATCGCGACAGGATTTGATGTTACACGCAACCCACTGATTCAACAACTGTTTACTGTGAATGAGGGTGAAGTCAGCCTCACTGATTTAGATGAATCAACGCGCTATCCTAATGTCTTTTTAATTGGCGCAACAGTTCGTCATGCGGATGCAATTTTATGCTATATTTACAAATTCAGAGCGCGTTTTGCTGTTTTAACTCATGCCATCATGCAACGTGAAGGATTGCACGTGAATCCAGACATCGTTGAAGAATATAAAGCGAATCAAATGTATTTAGATGATTACAGTTGTTGTGGTGTGAATTGTTCATGTTAACCGTTGTTTATGATTTTAAGAAAAATCAAATGCCAGAGATTCCTGAGGCGACACATGCGTTTGTCGTTAAAGGTTTTAATCATCTTGGACGATTAGACCAACAACAATTGAGACAGTATATTGTAAAGCATAAATTAAATCTCTCTTTGAACGAAAGTGTCATGCATACGTCTGATGAGACGAAGCATGTGGTCACACAATTGCAAGAATTTATGCAAGCCCGTGAAAATCGACGCCCACAATGGTATCAAAGTCTGATAGGTTGGCTCGCTATCTTTTTCATGTTTGCATTTCCAGTTTATATCGCCTATCATTTTTCAGATTGGCTTCAAAATGAGTATATTGCACCATGGATTGAGCGCGTCTCTCAATATGATCTCTTTCAACAAAGTATTGTGCAAGCGTTGTTATTTGGAGACTATGGTGTTTTATCTTTAGGGACATATTCGCTCGTGTGGGCATTGCCTGTAGTGATTTTGTTGAGTTTTTCTACAGCACTTATTGAACAGAGTCATATTAAACAGTATATGATTTGGTCGATTTCACCGACGATGGAAAAAATGGGTTTAGATGGTACAGATATTATTCCTGTTTTAGAAGGATTCGGCTGTAATGCAGCGGCAATCGTTCAAGCCGGTCATCAATGTCGTGCATGTACGCGATCAAAATGTATGAGTCTGATTAGTTTTGGTTCCTCATGTAGTTATCAAATCGGTGCGACATTATCGATATTCAATGTTTCACATCACTCGTGGTTGTTTGCGCCATACTTAATGCTCGTATTTATCGGAGGTGTCATCCACAACAAAATTTGGTATCGAGATGAAACACCGTTTATTCCTTATAGTGTAGCAGTAGGTCAAAAAATACAATGGCCAGATTTTAAAAATGTAGGTTCGCAAATGTGGGAAACAGTAAAAATGTTTATTTTCCAAGCGATGCCGATATTTATTGGGATTTGTTTAATCGCAAGTACACTAGCACTTACACCTATTTTGACAATGGTCTCAAAAATATTTGTACCGATCTTAATGTTATTACATATTCCGCATGACTTATCGGTTGGTATATTATTTTCGATGATCCGTAAAGATGGAATGCTCCTCTTTAACATGGGTGGCGGTAGTGTGATACAAAGTCTTTCCGCATGGCAAGTGCTATTACTCGTCTTTTTCAGTTCAACATTTACGGCTTGTTCTGTAACAATGACTATGGTAATGCGCCAACTAGGTCTTCGAGAAGGTGGCAAGATGATTTTGAGACAAATGGCAACATCGGTATGTTGTATTGCTTTATTAGGGGTTATCACTTTTGTAGTTTTACAATGGACATCCATTTTATAATATAGGCATAGAGAACAAAAGTCGTCATCCGAATCTTCATGGATGTCGCTTTTGTTCTTTTTTATTGCGATATCACTTTTGACTTGTAGTCAGTGAAGATTGACGGTGTGAGCGGCTGCATCATAAAATGAAAGCGTAATGCAATGAACAAATGAGGTGATTTGATGGTGGATACAGACATTCGTGAAGCGATAGAGAAAGGCGACATCACAGTAGGAATCGAACTCGGTTCAACTCGTATCAAAGCAGTTGCGATTGATAATTCGACAAGGTCAATCGCAAAGGGAAGTTATGAATGGACGCAACAGTTGAATGCAGGCTACTGGTCTTTATCGCTCGATGAAGTATGGCGTGGCTTGCAAGAAAGTTATCACCGTATGTCCCAGGAAATATATGATCGGTATCGCATCCGTTTGAAAAAGCTTGCGGCTCTTGGCATCAGTGGGATGATGCACGGTTACTTAGCTTTTGATCAAGAGGGGGAATTATTAGTTCCTTTTCGTACGTGGCAAAATAATTATGCACGAGAAGCAGGTGCAAAGTTAACACATCAATTTCAGTTCAATGTTCCAGAACGTTGGAGTATTGCACAATACTATCAGTGTGTCTGCAATGGAGAAGCGCATGTGAAAGATGTGGCCTATCTGACAACGTTATCCGGTTATGTCCATTGGCAATTAACAGGTGAAAAAGCATTAGGGATAGGCGATGCATCTGGTATGTTTCCCATCGATGCGCAACAACATACATATCGAAAAGATTTAATGACACAATTTGATACATTGATGGAGGGACAAGGTTTTTCTCAGTCTATTGAGTCGATTTTACCGAAAGTCTATCAAGCGGGTGAGCGTGCGGGTCTATTAACCGCTACAGGTGCCAAACGATTGGATCCTGATGGTTTTTTAGAAGCGGGATGTGTGATGTGTCCGCCTGAAGGTGATGCAGGAACAGGGATGATTGCGACAAATAGCATCGCACCTAAGACTGGAAATGTGTCGGCAGGAACGAGTATATTTTCGATGATTGTCCTCGAACAACCATTAAAGCAAGTAGATCCAGATGTGGATATTGTAATGACACCAGCTGGAGACGAGGTCGCGATGATTCATGCGAATAATTGTACGTCAGATATCAATCAATGGATGCATCTATTTGAAGAAGTTTTCCAAGTTATGGGTGTCTCGTATGATAAAGAAACCCTGTGGACGCGACTGTTTGAACAGGCGACACAAGGGGATGACGATTTAGGTCAGTTGTTATCGTACGGTTATGTTTCGGGTGAATTTATTACTGATATCAAACAAGGCTTTCCACTGTTTATGCGTTTAGAAGAACGTGAATTTACACTTGCTAACTTTATGAAAACACATATTTATAGCGCGCTCAGTACGTTGAAAATCGGTGTGGATCGATTAAAAAAACAAGAAAATATTGCGCTTGATCGTATGACTGGTCATGGGGGTATTTTTAAAACTAAAAATGTTGTTCAGCGCTATTTAGCTGCTGCTTTAGAAACGCCAATCACTGTTATGGAGACAGCCAATGAGGGAGGCGCGTGGGGAATCGCAGTTTTAGCGCGTTACGTATTAGAAAACCACATGACCTTAGATGATTATTTAAACACGATTTTTACAGATAACTTGTATACGTCTACGTGGTCACCGCAACCCCAAGATATTGAAAGTTTTAAAGCGTATATTCAGCGCTTTGAAAAATATTTAACACTTGAACGAGATCTCAACAAAAAGCATTCTAAAACAAAATTTAATAACCATTAAATCGATCGCGTTGGTCCAGAAAAGAACGGTCTCTTTCAACAATTTAAAACGAACACACCCCATTGGATGTAGCAACAAAGATAAGGTTGGGATTCTGATAAATGTGGTATTTAGGAAATATATTTAATTTAGATAGAATATTTTTTGAAATCGCGTTTATTGAGAGTATTCAACAAGATTTTTGTTGTTTTCTATAGAAAGTTGTATCAATCAATATGAAATTGGAGTGATTTTTATGAATAACTACGATTTAATCATTATTGGCTTTGGTAAAGGCGGTAAAACTTTAGCGAAGTTTGCTGCACAACAAGGACAAAAAGTGGCAGTCGTTGAGCAATCTGCTGAAATGTACGGAGGGACTTGTATTAATGTCGGTTGCATCCCTTCAAAAGTTCTAGTACATGACGGCTTAACATCTGCTTCATTTGTAGAAAGTATGCATCGTAAACAAAATGTCGTAGAAGGGCTGAACCAAAAAAATTATCATATGCTAGCAGATGAGCCAACAATTGATGTGATTAATTTAACGGCCAAGTTTGAAACAGATAAAGAAATTAATTTGTTGGATACAGAAGGAAGAACCGTCCAGCGTATAACAGGCACAAATATTGTTGTAAATACAGGGGCAACACCCATCATGCCACCAATTGAAGGTATCCATACTTCTGAACGTGTGTTTGACTCTAAAGGGATCATGAACCTTACGACTCAGCCCAAACGCCTTGTTATTATAGGTGGTGGTTATATCGCACTTGAATTTGCATCGATTTTTGCTAATTTCGGGACTGAAGTAACCGTATTAGCAAAAGAACATCATATTTTAGGTCGAGAAGATTCAGAAGTTGCAGCACAAGTAGAACATGATTTGACACAAAAAGGGATTCATTTTGTTTATCAAGTTGAGACAGAAGCAATCGTTGACCAAGACAAAACAACAATCGTAAAAACAAATCAGGGTGACTTTGAAGCAGAAGCTGTGTTAATTGCGACAGGTCGAAAACCGAATACGGCGCATTTAAACCTTGAAGCTGTCGGCGTACAATTGGGAGAACGTGGTGAGATTGTAGTGAATGAGAAGCGACAAACTACGATTGATCACATATACGCAATTGGTGACGTCAATGGCGATATGCAATTTACTTATATTTCGTTAGACGATTTTAGAATTATAAAGTCTCAACTCTTTGGCGACGGTTCGCGCACAACGGCACAACGTGGTAATGTGCCTTATACTGTTTTTATCGATCCGCCTCTTGCTCGTGTGGGAATGACGGCTGAACAAGCGCGCCAAAAAGGGAAAGAGATTCTGGAAAACACTGTTGCGGTTAATACGCTGCCTCGTCATAAGATTAATAATGACGCACGAGGCATATTTAAGACCGTTGTAGATAAACAAAGTCAACAAATTTTAGGAGCCACATTATATGGCTTACAGTCAGAAGAATTAATCAATCTTATTAAATTAGCCATGGATCAAAAACTCCCTTACACCGTTTTGAGAGATCAAATGTATACGCATCCAACAATGGCTGAAGCATTGAATGACTTGTTTAATCTGTAATTCAGTTCAATGATAGAAAATAAATAGAAAAAAGGATGCGGGACATAAAATTTTTGATAACTTTGCCTTCTTGAACGTGATTGTTTAGGGACTGTGACCCCCTCGGAAAGCAAAGTCATATCGTACGAAGTTTTATCATAAAAAGGAAGCGCTAAGATGATTTTCTAGTAAAAATCATCTTAGCGCTATATTTATTTTGGGATCTATCTCTCAGTGACCTTATATGAGATGACAAGAAAAGCAGCGTTTTCGTGTTATACTTTAAAATTGTTTATTCTTGACGATTGATTTCAAAGAATTCTACTGCATTTCCACGTAGAATGCCATCAATTTTATCAGCTTCAATACCGCTGTTTTTAATATAGTCTACCGCACGTGTATATTTTTTATCTTGGAAATATGGAAAGTCGCTTCCCATCATTAAGCGCTCAGCACCAAAGGTTTCAATCGTGTTGATTAATGAAGGCCCATGAAAATTGGCTGTATCAAAGTAAAATTGACGATTTAAGATTTCCCAAGGACTTGTTTCAAAAGCATTCCAGTCTTCGTAGTTATCTTCAATACGTTGCATAAAGAAAGGCAACGCCCCTCCTAAATGTGAAATATGAAATTTAATGTTAGGATATTTTTGTGGAATATTGTTTTTGAGTAAATGCAATGCCACAAAAGTCGCTTCTAAAGGAGCGCCGATGACCCAATGTAATTGGAAATCATTGACCATTGGTGATTGAGCACCGCAACCCGTAGGATGAACGTAAAGTGTCGCATGTTGGTCATTCATTGCTTTGAAAAAAGGTTCGAATTGTAAATCAGCAACAGACACTTTATCTTTGACGAGTGTCGGAATGGCAATGCCTATAAATTCATCTTTAGCTAATAGCACTTTAGCTTCTTCAATGGCTTGATTGATATAGGGAAGTGACACGGCGCCATATGCTAAAAAACGTTCTGGATATTTTTGTACGAGTGATTCATACAATCCATTAATCATTTCTGCCGAAACTTTGGCTTCTTCTTGATTTCCCCACTGTGGCGATTGCGGTGTGGCTGAAATGATTTGTTTTTCAACTCCCGCATCATCCATCATTTTAAAACGTTTTTTTAAGTCTTCTTCTGAGTCGGATTGGTTAATCCCTTTTGCAACCTCTGTACCTTGACTGCCGAGTTTGCCTAAACGCTCTAAGTAAGCTTCACTCCATAAGTGTGCATGCGTATCAATTGCTTTTATATTAGTCATGCTCACAATCATCTCCATTTCAAATTTACAATTATTTCCGAGGGTCCCTTCATTACATTTTATAGCTAAATATGACGCAAAATATGACGCAAAAATTTTATCAATTACTACGGTTGTATAGTTTGTAAATATACCCTCATAACATACATTTACCCCAAAAAGTAGATTGAAAATCTAAAAATTTATCGTCATCGTTGTGTCTATTTTGAAAAAGATGGCTTATCGTTTAAATGTATCAAGCAATGTTAAGGTGTTTAATAAGAAATATTTACCAGCGGACTGGGTTGCTTTATAACCATGGCCCGCTTTGACGTGTCGATACATTGCGACGCCCATAATGAGATTAATCATTACGGCTCCTAAACGTACAAACTTCACACCTGCTTTGCCAAATGTAGAAGTTAATAATAAGATAGAACCTACAATTTCAAATACCCCAGCAATTTGCATCAAGTTTTTGTTTATATTAAATGCTTCTTTAAATTGTGTTGCCATTGCTTCATCATTTCTCACTTTTGGCAAACCACTTTTAATAATATCCTTTGCAACGTAAGCATTAATCGCATGATTTAATAACATCATACAACCTCCTAATTTTTTAATTTGATGATTCTTTTTTTGATACACGAAGGGCAATGAGTGTCCCAATTAAGCTTAGAAATGCAACCACTTTATACGTCCATTGCAATCCAAAAATGTGACTGGCAATAGTGCTACCTCCATGTCCCATAGCGAGTTGTGTTAGTAACGTAACCAGTAACCCCGTTCCAATCGCAGCAGAAATTTGACGTAACGTGTTATTCATTGCAGTCCCATGCGGGATGAGTTCTCTTGGTAGAGCATTAAGTGCTTCAGTTGTCATTGGCACCATAATGCCAGAGTTACCCAACATCATCACTAAAAATGATAAGACGATATAAGTGATAGATGATTCTGCATTTAAAAACGAGAGAAGCAATGTGCCGATAAAAATAAGCGTCATCCCACTCACTGCGAGAATGCGTCCGCCAATGATGTCATACAATTTACCTGTCACAGGTGAAAGGAGCCCCATCACCAGACCACCCGGGAGTAAAATGAGACCGGATTGAAGCGGCGTTAAGCCACGCATCGTCTGCATATAGATTGGAAGTATTGTCAATGTCCCGATAAATATCAAAAACATCAGAATGACTAAACTAATTGGTATCGTAAAAGCCCGATATTGAAACACACGTATTTCAAGCATAGGTGTCTCTAATTTAAGCTGTCTCATAACAAAAGTGACCAATGTCACGACGGCTACGAGAAGTGTTAAATAAATGATAGGATTGCCCCATCCAAATTGACTGGCTGAACTAAAGCCGAATAATAAACCGCCAAATCCAACCGTTGATAATATCACGGATAAAATATCAAGTTTCGGTTTGGATAATTCAGTCAGATTCATCATTTTAAAATAACCGAATAATAAATCAATCACTGAAATGATGAGTATGATTAAAAATAAATAGCGCCAATCAAATGCAGTAACAAACCAACCTGCAGCAGTAGGCCCGATTGCTGGCGCAAAACCAATGACTAATCCGAAAAGCCCCATGGCCATACCGCGTTTTTCTAATGGAAAGACAAGGAATAAAAACATTTGTGTCAGTGGCATCAAAATCCCTGCACCCATTGCTTGAATCGCCCGACCTACTAAAAGTAATGTGAAGTTAGGCGCGAGCATACATAATAAGGAACCCACGACGAATAACAGCATAGCTGTAAAGAATAACCGTCTTAATGAAAAACGCTGTGTAAGATAAGCGGTTATCGGAATCATAATCCCGTTTACAAGCATGAAGATGGTCGTTAACCATTGTGCAGTGCCACTTGTAAGACGAAATTCCTCCATTATTTTAGGAATCACAGTCGTCATTAAAGTTTGATTGAGTACTGCGATAAAAGCACCAATCATCATCATTGCGATTGCAGGAATATGATGTTGCATCGAATCGTTCGAAGTAGCCCTATCCGACATATACGTCACCTCTTTCTAAACGGAATTGACTATCACTTATTTTAAGCGGAATGCATTCCATTTGTCAAATTTGCAAATTCCATTTAATATTAGAGGCATAAAAAATAAGGAGGCCATTATGGATATACAAAATATAGAGAAGAAATTAGAAATCAATGAACAAAAACAATTCAAAGGTCGTGTTGAAGCGCTCAATTACTATACACGACAATTTATGTATCATGTCCCGTTTGAAAATTTGGATGTCCAAAATGGTGTTCGTATTTCAACAGAATTGGACGATTTGTATGACAAGCTCATCAAGCGTAATCGTGGTGGGTATTGTTATGAAAACAATACATTCTTTGGTGCTTATCTCGAAGAAAAAGGCTTTGATACGCATTTTGTAGGTGCAACGATTCATACACCTAATGGCGGTCGGAGTCGATTTGGGACGCATATGTCATTGATTGTAGAAATAGAAGGTGAAAGTTACGTTGCTGATGTAGGCTTTGGAGATTTACCTGCAGATGCCCTTCATGTCACACATGACGGTTCAGATATTGTGGAAGATATTGGAGGTACTTATCGTGCAGTATATATTGATGACACTATTCATGTTCAAAAATGGGTCGATGAAGAATGGCAAACGAAATACGAAGCAGAGCCACAAGCACGCGATTTAGACTATTTTTCTGACAACATCGAATACAATCAAACCAATCCTAATTCTGTATTCGTCAAACGACTTATTGTCACAATGCCTAAGCCATACGGTAGAGCAACAATGTCTCACGAAAATTTAACGATTTCAAAAGAAGGCAAGAAAGAAAAACACGATGTGACATCCGAAAATTACAAAGCAATTTTGAAAAAATACTTTGGATTAGACGTTACTGTATCACGTTTGGAGCAAGATACAGAAGAATAAGACAAAGGTGTGTTGCATATGACAAGCAAAGAGACGACAAAACGTTTAGACGCACGTAGAAACGAGAAAATGATATTAGAAACAGCAACAAAAATGATTGGCGAAAATGATGATATCAAATCTATCAGTATGTCGGCGATTGCAAAAGAAGCAAACGTAGGCGTAGGGACATTATATCGTCATTTTGATAGTAAATCGATGCTATGTCGAGCAGTGATCGATGACCAAATCGATGATATGTTCATAGAAATTGAACATTTTTTGTCACAAAATGAAGATGCACCATTGCATAAAAGGATTTATGGTGCACTAGCCATTTTTTTAGATTTGAAAGAGCGCAATTTAAAATTACTGAGCTTTATTGAAAAGAACGGCTTAAAAGCGAATGCGACAAATGCTGCACCTTTTTATGGTGACTTGTACCGCATTATACAACAAGAGATTGAAAAATCTAGAAATATTGAAAACATAGAATTGAAGTTGGATATGTTATTCAACGCTTTTTCTTCAGACATTTATATGTATGAACGATTTACACGCGGTTATACAAGAGAAGCGTATTTAGAGAAATTACTCAAAATATATTTAAAATAAATGGAGGCTTTTAAATGATAGACTTTAAAAAAACAGCGTTAATTTTAGTAGATATACAAAAAGGGATTGTCGCTTTAGACGGTGCACCGCATTCAACTGAATCGGTAGTGAACCATGCGAATCAAGTGATTGAACAATTCCGTGCGCATAATGGCTTTATTGCTTTTGTACATGTGGCTTTTTACGATGGTAAAGACAAACTTCAACCGAATGCGATGGTGCAACTGCCTGACGAATCTGATCCTACTTTTTCTGATTTTCCAGAGCAATTGGATTATCGTGAAGGAGATTACGTCGTAACGAAAAGACATTTTAGTGGCTTTTTCGGTACGGATTTAGATTTACAGTTGAGACGCCGTGGCATTGATACGGTAGTCATTGGTGGCATTTCTACGCATATGGGTGTTGATACAACAGCACGAGACGCTTATCAGTACGGTTATAATCAATACTTTTTAACAGATATGATGACAGCACCGGCTGAACATCTGCATGATTTTTCTGTTAACTATACTTTCCCAGTGATGGGGCAAACGATGACAACCCAAGCATTTTTAGAACAATTAACTTAAGTGAGTTGGTTCTTTTATACCACTTACTTGGTCTAAAGTGACGTGCCATGCGTAATTACAAAATATGCATTCTATAACGGATTGAACACAAAGCACAGCGTGTTTTCAATGTGTTGAGTCCGTTTATAAAAGTGTAAATCACCTGACATCATCTGTATGTATATACGACTGACACAATGTATGTCAAATGCGAACTGTCAAAATAAAAAAAGAGAGAGGTTTTGTCAATGAATTTTGAAGCATTGGAATCGCACATTGGACTCACAGCCTCAGAAAAAGAAGGGAACACCCTTGAAGATTTAACATCATATATCCGAAAATTTTTATATACAATTCCGTTTGAAGCGATTGATATTTATAATGGAAGAACGATTTCAACAGATGTGCAAACGAATATTGATAAATTTACAAAAAAACATCGTGGCGGTTTATGTTATGAAAACAATGTAGTCACAAACGCTTATCTGACAGCACGAGGCTTTGATACGATAATGGTTGCTGGTTATGTGAAACCCCCTAAACGAGATTGGAAGAAGCGGGCGACGCATTTAACAAATATCGTTACTATCGATCATCAGTATTATTTGGCAGATACCGGATTTGGTCATTTTCCGAGTCAGCCTATTCCATTGACTGGTGAAGTGGTTGAAGATGAAGACGATTTTTATCGAATTATTTATGATGATGACTCACAGAGCTATTTCGTTCAAACAACAAAGAAAAATCAAGAAAATTGGATTGACCTATTGAACTTTAAACGAGAGCCACGAGCTTTAATTGATTTTATGAGAGATTTTGATTATACGGTTTTTAATCCACAATATAATTTTAAACATCATTTGCTCATTAATAAAAAAACTGATAACGGTCATATCACAATGACAGAAAATCACGTTAATTTAATACAACACGGAAATAAGCAACAAATTGATGTGACCCCTACTAATTATAAAACATTATTAAAGCAATGTTTTAATATTGATGAAACAATTCCAGCATTAGAACAACAGTAGTGTGATGTCGTCATTTCCATGTAACAATGGGGATGGCGTCTTTTTTTATGCCTCCACGTTTTATGGATGGAAGTTATCTTCAAAAGCATAATCATTGTACAAATGGTCATAAGAAATACTGAATAAATGAACAATATGAAGGAGTATCATTGCGTATTCTTATAGAAACGTAAGTGTGAATGAAGCACAGAGCACGCAACTACTGAATTTATGAGAATTTTATTAGCTTTGCGCGGTTTTATTAAATGATAAATGAGTTGTAGGTTTTGAATGTTGTTTTGACAGCTGATAATCGATATTGTCTCTAGAAGACATAAATAAAGAGAGGCTGTATATCCTTAGAAATATGTTTGTGTAGAAACTAAAAAGCTTGTATTAAAAGATGAGTTTATTTTTTTAATAAGCAAAAAATGCAAGCATGTATAAATGGAAGTTATTGATTTTGATGCAACAACAATCACCTAGTCAATCCACAATATAAAGGCAAATGGACCGTTGAATTACCCCCTTTTTTCATAGGTGTAATGATAGTGTTAGATATACATCCGACTGACGTAAAAGCTGATAAAGATACAGCGCAAGACATAGTAGAAAAATGATGGGTCAAAACAGTTGGACCCGGCCCCAAAAACATATCACTGATGAATATAACCGACAGCCCTTCACAACAGCTACCAGTAGTATGATAGCCAAAAGAAGAACAATCAGCGCAATAAGTACCATCGTCATATGAACCAAATATCTAAATATACGGATCATCATATATCTCAATCTATAAAGCGTCTGACTTCAAACACCCACCATTCGCCTTATACAGATGTGAAGAAAGCAACGATTAATTTTGACGTATTGTTTTAGTGGCGTTGGATACGTTATTGATTATAGGGAGACGTGTAGAAAAAGTAAAAAATACCATTCTAGAACTTTAGACCTGAATAATTGAGGCGACATCTTTTAATAAAACGACATCGTCTTAATTTTATGTGTACTTGTAATAAAGCCCTACATCAAGTGGTGTACGCATACAGGAGGTGCGACGGAAATAAATCGATTTCTGTCTTGGTCTTGTTTTTATATATGACAAAAAAGTTATGACTTTTAAATGCGTATTTTATGTATAGAAAGATACTTATTAATTATTAACTTTAAGTTAATAATTAGCCTAATATATCAATGAAAAACAGTAAAATTAGGAAATTTCAATTTTTATAAATTATGAGAATCTTAACTTTTTATTATTATAATGCAATATCAAAAAGAAAATGTATAATTAAATTATCGTAAATGATAAGAATTTCTAATAAATAGATTTTATTTGTTAAAACTAAAAGTGTATCAGCGATTATAATAAGGAGGATTTTAAATAAGTGAGACAGAGAAAAAATAACAACTTAAACCTTTTTAACAATAAGCGACAACGATATGGTATTCGAAAGTGTACTGTAGGTACAGCATCATTATTAGTTGGAACAATATTAATTTTTGGCACACATGCACACGATGCTGAAGCAGCAGAAGTTGAACAAGAAGCCGTAAAAGTCGATAGTCATCTAATGGAAGTACCTCCTGAAGAGACACAAGTAGCGGAAAAATTAACAGAATTAAAGGTATCACATCAAGCTGAGAATATTGAAGAGAAACCAGTTTTACAAAATGAAAGTATTCAAAATAACGAAAAAGTAGAAGAACAGTGGAATCTTCAAGAGCAATCAAGTGAGGTTCCCACACAGAGTGGTTCCGCTCAAGTTATAGATACGTTACAGAATAAAACGCCTGATGTGACTACAAAAGAAGCAACATCACTAAACGCACAAGTACAAAACGTAGCTCAGGTAACAAAAGAAAAAATACCAACCACAGCAACGGCCTCTGAAGCACAAACAGGTACATATCGAATTGGTGATTTAGTATGGGAAGATGTTAACAAAAATGGAAGACAAGATCCAGGTGAACCGGGCGTACCAAATGTTCGTGTAGAACTCAAGGATTTAAATAGTAAAGTGTTGAAGACTGTATTTACAGACGAAAATGGTCATTACATATTTAGTGGTATTAAAAAAGGACGTTACTATGTTCAATTCTACACACCCAAAGGTTACACACCTACGCGTATACATGAACATCAAACAACACCTGAAAATGATTCTAATGGTAGAGTAACGCTTGTAGATATTACAGATAAAGACGACTTAAATGCGGACTTCGGTGTTTTCAAAAATGCAAATGAAGCAGAAAAGACATATAGAGTCGGTGATTTAGTATGGGAAGATGTTAATAAAAATGGAAGACAAGATCCAGGTGAACCTGGTATTACAGGTGTGACGGTCATCATTCTCAATGATCAAGAAAAAGAAATCGGTCGTACAGTAACGGATGCACAAGGCCATTACACATTCAAACATATTAAAAATGGAAGATATTCAGTCATTTTTGAGACACCCAAAGGCTATCAACCGACAATCGATCGTGCACCACAAGTGCCTCAAGACTTAGATTCAAATTATATTAGTACAATAGTGGATGTTAAAGATGGTGATAACCTTACTATTGATAGTGGTTTCTTTAAAACGAATCCAACACCACCGACACCAGAAGAACCAAAAGCACCGGAACAACCAAATGAACCAAAACAACCAAATGAACCAAAAGTACCGGAACATCCGAATGAGCCTAGTCAACCTGCACCACAAGTGCCGGAACAGCCAATAGGCCCCAAAGAAGCAACACCTAAAGAACCTGTACCTGCCTTACCAGAAGCGCCAGGACATGAAAAACAACAACCAAAAAAACCAGGAAATAAAGAAATCGTTATTCCTTCAAAACCGCTTGTGCCAAGCGAAACAGTAACACCTGATAAAAAAGTTAATCCGCAACCAACCTTACCCAACACAGGTAAGGAAGAAGCCGATACAACATTGTGGGGCACGCTTTTAATCAGTTTAGGCGCATTGTTTGCTGTTGTGAGACGTCCAAAAAGAGCGAATAAAGAATAATTAAAGCAACATCAAAATTAGAATGGGTTGAGACATTTAAACATCTCAACCCATCCATTTTTGTATATGATATTGTAATCCCAATCGTCTGGACTGAGGCGATGAATCTAATCAATTACGCGTGATTCACCGTTTACAAATTTTTTAAGTACTTTATTTAATGATGCCTCTGCTTCTTGATCAAAGATGTAATGACCATCCTCAGCATAAGAAATATGTTGATCAAGAATAAAACGACCTTTATGAATGGTATCCGCACCTAACTCTTTAATGACAGGATCCAAACTATACTGCATCGCAAGTGTGTGTGCA
The DNA here is from genome assembly GCF_011174885.1 of Staphylococcus sp. 191. NCBI lineage: Bacteria > Bacillati > Bacillota > Bacilli > Caryophanales > Staphylococcaceae > Staphylococcus > Staphylococcus sp. 191. The sequence goes on from NZ_PNRJ01000021.1 coordinate 25,561, forward strand.
AATGAGCCACCAACGGCTAGAGGTAAAACAGTTTTACCTGTAAAAGCACCACGTGGTAATAAATCTAAATATGTTTTCAAAATCCCTGAATAAGCTGCTTTAAATACTGGCGAGACGATGACGATACCGTCTGAGTTTTCGATTGATTGATGTGTTGCAGTAACCGATTCACTTGTAAAATCAGCTGTGATTAATGCTTTAGCATCTAATTGATGCACTTGAATGACTTCTGTCTCTATTCCTCTTTGATTAAGAAACTGCTCTGTATAGTCAATAACACCTGTTAGACGGGATACCACTTTATGCCCACCTGCAATAATGGTTACTTTTGACATTTAAAAACCTCCTTTATTTCTACACATCACGACCTACTTACAAGAATAAGAAGCAAGCCATTCTTTATACACCATAGTATAGCATTTTAGCAACATGTATTTAAGAGTAACTGTCACTCATGATATAGAAGAAAAAGCATGGACTTATGAGCAATAAAGGCAACACTTTTATGAAATATAAAAGAATAAAAAGAGATTAAATCATTTTTTAGGGAGAAAAAATGACTGATATTAAAAATGAAGAGAATAAAAATAAGACATGTTTTTAAGTGAAATAGATTATCTATTTTGTAAAAATGAAGATAAAACATATTCGTAGTTTAATAATTTTTTATTATAACATTAATATATTTGAAGGTGCAAATATTAATTTGAAATAAAATAAGTATTATAAGACTAATGACATAATATGTCCACCTCGTTTATTACAATAAAACTATGTCATGAGGAGGAGCATATGAATCAACCTTATCGATTATTATCAATTTACACTGACTTAATTTTAGGCAGAGAAATTAACAAAGTATATGTTGCAAATGAGTGGGGCGTGAGTTGTAGAACGATACAAAGAGATATCGCTCACATACGTAACTACATTCATGAGAGTGATGATTGGCAAATTCTAGATGATCCAGTTATTTACAATCATGAAACTGAGAGTTATTACTTAAATACTGAGATTCAAATCAATAAAAATAATAGTATTTACGCGCACGCTTTAAAAAGAACAGTACGGAAATAATAGATGTATATAAACAAAATATAGCGTGAAATACATCTATTATCATAACTTTATCGATGGCCGTTTCAATATGCATTAGAAGTATTTTCATTATTTCTCTGTGATGTACACTAATAGGGATTCAAAAATTAGGAAATAATTTGCAGTTTTAGTTAAGCGTTTTCAATGCGCTTGATTAATTTTAATTTCATATATAAATATAGGTTATATTTTTTTGTGCTTAAAACCTATATTGATAAAAATGAAATTAAAATGATTAATACAATTTAATATTTGGAGGAAACATTTATTATGAAAGCAAGTCATCAAGGTGGTCTATCACCGAACAAACAAAACAAGTATTCTATCAGAAAATACACGGTAGGTACGGCGTCTTTACTTATTGGGACAACTTTAATTTTTGGCGTACATGCGAAAGACGCGAGTGCAGCTGAAGAAGTTGCAAAACAAACACAATTAGCCGAAGAGAAAACAGAAGACACGGCTGAAGCAACAGGAGAACCAGATTCTGACCTTATTCCAGAAGTGCCAACACAAGATACGAATCAAGATAATGCTATAGAAGATTTACCAGAAGAAGGAGCAACTTCTGAAAAGGCTGTTAATAATGCAGAGCAAACACAACAAGATGAAAATCTGGCTGAAAAACAGCAAGGTGAAGATAAAGCTTCATCAAAAACACAACCGACGCCAACAGAAAAATCCGCTGAAAACGAAGAAGCGGCAACAGTTGATGAAAATAAAGAGCAACAAGCAACTGTAGCTGAGCGAAAAGCTGTAGTGTCTCAACCTCAAGAGACTGAGAAAAGTAATGCTACGAATACAACGCCAACGCCAACGACTACAGAATCAACACCTCAACCAAAACAATTAGCTGAAACAATGAAACAAGTGACAGCTTTGGAAGATAGTCAAGAAAAAGAAGCGAAATTAGTAGATTACTATTCTAAAAATGCAGGCGTGAATTCAGAAACTGCAAAACAAGTTGTACAAGGGATGAACCTTGACTATCAAAATCTTGATTCAGATCAACTAACAGCAGAAATGTTAATTGCACTTGCAAACAAGCAAGAGCAAAATACACCAAAAGCAACACCTGTTTCGTTAAAACCAAGAAGTGCAATGGTGAGAAGCGCTTCATTTGCGGATGTTCAACCAACTGCACTGTCTGGTAAAAATGTTAACAATATGATAGTACTTAAAGAAGCAAAAATTGTAGAAGATAGAGATAAGCAAGATGGGATTTTAGAAGCGCATGACGCAGAAGCGGTCAACTTTACTGCTTTGTTTACAATTAATGATGAGGTTAAACAAGGTGACACCTTTACCGTTAATTATGGAGATAATATTGCACCAACAGACTATGATTTAGGTGCATTCAAGCCTGTAGATATTAAAGACCAATCTGGTAAGGTTATTGCTACTGGGGATTATAACAAAAACACTAAAACAACAGTATATACTTTTACCGATTACGTAGACAAATACGAACAAGTAACAGCGTACTTAGATATGTTTGCATATGTAGATAGAGCTGTAGTGCAAAATGAATCTAAGAAGTTACCAATTACATTTACAATTGCAGACAAACCGACTACGGTATACAAAGATGTGAAATATTCAACTTCTGAAGTATTGGGGAAAGCCTCTATAAACGCTTTTTTCAATGATGTTGAAAAAAGTAAGAATACAGTAGAGCAAATTATCTATATAAATACAAAAAAGAATACAAATTATTCAACGGCAACACTTAATATATATGGTTATGGCTTATTAAAACCTATAATTCCTGGTGCAAATAATATTGATCGAAATACTAAAGTAGAGATTTATAATGCTAAAGACGGTTCTTTACTTCCAGATTCAATGAAAATTTTAGATTATAACAAATTAACAAACGTAACATATAAATATAGTGTAAATTATGGTAAAAATGGACAAGATTCGGCAAGTATAAATTTAGGGAATTTAGCATCAGATGTATATGTTGTAAAAGTAACGAGTAAGATAGATCCAAATTCTGCACATGATATTTATCAATCGGCCCAACTTAATGTAGATGATGGACGCTATAATTATAGCGTTATGAAATACAACTTCGCGAAATGGACTGCTGATGCTTCTGGAGGAGATTCTCAATTAATACCACCTCCAGCCAAAACATATAAAATCGGTGACTATGTATGGGAAGATGTCGATAACGATGGTATTCAAGGAACGCACAAAGATGAGAAACCATTAAAAAATGTATTGGTAACGCTAAAATATGCGGATGGTTCATCTAAGTCTGTAAGAACAGATGAAAAAGGATACTATGAATTTGATGGCTTAACTGATAAAGAAGCATATACAATTAGTTTTGAAACTCCTAAAGATTATGCCCCTGTGAAAAAAGAACAGGGCGAAGATAGAGGGAAAGATTCGAATGGAACAGATGTAATTGTAAAAATCGATGGTAAAGACAACATGACAATTGACTCTGGATTCTATAAGCCTGTCTACAAGCTAGGAGATAAAGTATGGAACGACCTTAATAAAGATGGTGTTCAAGGCGATAATGAGCCAGGTATATCTGGTGTGAAAGTGACATTAAAAGATAAAGCAGGTCAAAAGCTTAAAGAAACTCAAACAAATAAAGACGGTAAATATGAGTTTACAGACCTTCCAAATGGTGAGTATCAAGTAGATTTTGAAACGCCTGAAGGCTATGTTCCAACAATTGAAAACACGCAAGATGATACAAAAGATTCAGACGGCCCTTCAAATGCAAAAGGTGTTATCAAATATAAAGATAACTTGACAGTAGACCAAGGATTCTACAAAAAAGAAGAACCAAAATACAAAGTTGGAGATAAAGTTTGGGAAGATGTTAACCATGATGGTGTTCAACAAAATAGTGAGTCTGGTATTGCTGGTGTAAAAGTGACGCTCAAAGTTAAAAATGGCAATGTCATTGAAACGAAAACAACAGATGACCAAGGTAAATATATATTCGAAAATGTTGCAAAAGGTGAATACACAGTAGAATTCGAAACGCCACAAGGTTATAAACCAACGCTTATCGGTAAAGGAAATGCAGATAAAGACTCAAATGGAACATCTGCTGAAATCACTGTGACTCAAGATGACCTCACAATCGACTCAGGATTCTACCAACCAACATATAACTTAGGTGATAGAGTTTGGGAAGACACAAATAAAAACGGAATTCAAGAAGAAGACGAAAAAGGTATTCATGGCGTTAAAGTGACACTGAAAGATAGCAAAGGTGCAGTGTTAAAAACAACGAGAACAAACACTAAAGGTGACTATATCTTTACAGATCTTGTAAACGGTGAGTATCGAGTTGATTTTGAAACGCCAGCAGGTTATGAGCCAACTGTAGCAAACAAAGAAGACGATACTAAAGATTCAGATGGTCCATTAAATGCAGAAGCAATCATCAAAGATAAAGATAATTTAACAGTAGATCAAGGTTTTTATAAAAAAGAGGAACCTAAATATCATGTTGGAGATAAAGTATGGGAAGACACAAACAAAGATGGTATCCAACAAGATAGCGAGTCTGGGATTTCCGGTGTAAAAGTGACTTTAAAAGGTAAAGATGGCGAAACCATTGAAACGAAAGCAACAGATGATCAAGGTAAATATTTATTCGAAAATGTTACCAAAGGTGAGTACACTATAGAATTCGAAACACCAGAAGGATATAAACCAACAGAAATCGGCAAAGGTGACGCCGATAAGGATTCTAATGGTACGTCTGCTAAAGTGACAGTCGACAAAGATGACCTCACAATCGACAGCGGATTCTACAAACCAACATATAGTCTTGGTGATAAAGTATGGGAAGATACAAACAAAAACGGAATCCAAGATGAAGATGAAAAAGGTATAAAAGGTGTTAAAGTAACGCTTAAAGATAGTACAGGCGAAGAATTAGACACGACTGTAACAAATGATAAAGGTGAATATGAATTCAAAGATCTTCCAAATGGAGAATATGAAGTAGACTTTGAAACGCCAGAAGGTTATGTTCCGACAGTGGCGAACAAAGAAGATGATACTAAAGATTCTGATGGACCTTTAAATGCAAAAGGTGTCATTAAAGATGAAGATAATTTAACAGTAGACCAAGGTTTCTACAAAAAAGAAGAGCCACCAGTCCAAAAACCAGCGACATACAAAGTTGGAGACAAAGTATGGCACGACACAAATAAAGATGGTATTCAAAATGTAAATGAGCCAGGCATCAGCGGTGTAACAGTAACATTAAAACAACCAGATGGCACATTGATCACAACGAAAACAGATAAAGATGGCAACTACATCTTCAAAGATTTACCGAATGGTAAATACGAAATCAGCTTTGAAACACCAGAAGGTTATGAAGCAACAACAGCGAATGTAGGAGATGACGCATTAGATTCAGACGGAACAAAAGTTGAAGTCGAAGTGAACAATGCGGATGATCTTACAATCGATAGCGGCTTCTACAAACCAACATATAGTC
>NZ_PNRJ01000022.1:0-39698 GCF_011174885.1 Staphylococcus sp. 191
AAACGCATTAAACAACAAAATAACGTTGCTTAATGCGTTATCGTCTCGCCAACCGATGTTGACAAAGAACCTATATGATTTGTGCATGAATAATACCCCGTTAATACCCCTGGACTTAATAAGTTCATATTATATATTAAAAAAATCAATGAATTAATTTTTATTTTATGTGTCTAAAATGAGGGGTTCAGTTCAAAAAATATACAACCAAAAATTATAAAATTATACAAAATTTTTCGGGTATTAATGAGCTAGAGGGGTATTCTGAACTAACAGACTACTTTTTTGAGGAATATAATAATTATTTAGTTCCTCTTGAAGAAGTGTTGAAAGACGAGGGTTTTATAGATTTATGTTGTAATGTAAGATACGAATATAATTGTGAAAACGAGTTATTTGAATATTTAAACTATCTTGCTCAAAGAAACAATAATAAAGAAGAAATTAACCTATCATTAAAAGAAATACCAACTTGTAAAAATGATATAGGATCTGTAGATATTCACTTAAATGTATTGGATAACAAGTATAACTTGGATAACTTAAGAACAGTCAAAAATATAGGTAGTACAAATATAGCAATAAAACAAAACTTATTAGGAATAAATTTAAGTACGGAAGATAAAGACTTAGCTAAGTTTATGCCTCCTGTGAAATCTAACAACTTAAATATTAATATTTACAGTAGAAGTGGATATAATATTTCTGATTTATATGTTGGATAAGATAAGAATAAAAAAATTTTAAGCATATATAATGCAGAAAAGAAACTGATTAATATAAGAAAGCTAACTAATTTATCTATGCTGCATTATACACCACAATTAAGAGCGTTACTTTTACTAGGAGATATAAATAATTTAGATAAAAATATTATTCATCCTAAACTTTATGACGTCTTGATATATATACCTAGAGTGGTTATAGATAATAAGTATATCATTATTCGAAGAACATGGATTATTGGAAATGTATTTGGAAGTAGAGCTAGTTTAAAAGATTATATTGATAGTCTGTTACACCTTGGTAAGATAGAAATGTATGTCGTCTATATCAAAGAAGACCAGGAATTAATCCTGAATCTCAAAGAAGATTTTGATTATTTATTTAAAGAGTATCGATTATATAATAAAATAATTTTAAAGGAATTATTGTCATCACAGTTAAATTTCTCGGTAGATAAAAATATACATAACAATGAATTGATATATTCTGTTGTAGACAATGAATCGAACTCGAATAGTATAAGTAATGAAATTATAAAAAAATATGAATTAGATAATAATGATGAATTATCATTAAGAAAGTGGAAATATTATAAAGTATATTTATATGAATATAATATGGATGTAGTTGAATTTTTGATTAATTTAAGAACGGTTTTTCAACGGTTTTTTTATGTTAATTACAAAGACAATAATAAAGAGTATCTAAGAATAAGATTTTATAAAGAAGATGCTTTAAGTATTGAAAGTTATTTTAATCAAAGCGAATTGGTTGATTATTATATCTTAGAACCATATTTTCGAGAAAATCTAAGGTATAAAGATATTGGAATTGAAAACTTTGAACAAATGTCATTAAAAGATACGAATAGAATCCTCTCTTTTTATAATAAATCTGCAACTGATTTTTTTAGTCTAAAAGAAATAAATACTGAGATTTATTATGTAACACATTGACATTAATTGAAGAATTTAAATTAAGCAATGAACAAGTATTAAAAGCTTTCAAACGATATAAAGTTGGAAATTGTGATCGAGAAAGATTGAAGTACATTACAGGTGTTATAAGAGATAGACGTATCGATTTTGATGAGAAAATTATTCAAAGTAATTACGATATATCTAATATAGAAGAAGTATTATCAATTATTCATATGAGTAATAATAGAATAATGGGCGTAGACATTGAAAAAGAAAGAGAAATATACAAATATATATATTGAGAAATTATATTGGAGGCGGAAAAATGAGTGAAATTAAAGAAAGATTTATGAAAAATAATAAAATTCATACAATACCTAGAAAAGAAAAAGATAAAAGAGAGTTAATGAAAATATTGGCTATGGAGTTTGAAGAAAATAGAACTTATAAAGAAAAAGAAATAAATTTAATACTACGTTCTTTTTATGATGATTATGTGTTATTGAGACGATATTTGGTTGATTACTCGCTATTATCTCGAGATAAGGAAGGACAAGAGTATAAATTAACAACTAGGGGAAAAGAGATTAGCTAAAATGAATGAGTATAAATTAACCCAATTATTTATTGGATTCAATACATCAATTTTATCAGGGATTGCACTCTTTTCGCCAGTTATCTATATTTTTTTAATTAACTTGGGATATAGCTTTACTGAAGCTGGACTATACTTGTCTATTTTCTGGGGTGCGGCAGCCATCAGTGAATTACCTACTGGAATTTTAGCTGATACTATAGGCCAGAAAAGAGTGGTTATATACAGCTGTTTAATGAGAGCGTGTGGATTAATTCTTCTAGTTAGTGAAAATTTCTTTTTACTAATTGTCTCGGGGCTTATAACAGGTGTAGCGGAATCCATGTTATCTGGAAGTTTAGGAAGTTGGTACATGAACCAACTGACTGACAAAAAAGCTATGAATTTAGAGCGGGTATTTTCTAAAGTGGCATTATTTGGTTCTTTATTTTCTTTGGTTGTAGGATTCATTAGTGCTGAGTATTTATTTAAAATAAACATTAACCTTCCTATAATATTAAGTGCTTTATATTTTATTATACTATCATACTTGATATACATTTTATTACCGGAAAGAAAAGGTAACTCAGATGTTGAAAATCTCAATGCTGGAGTACTACAAATAAAATCAATATGGTTCACAAATTTCAAAAAACTTATATCCATATTTAGAGGAGACAAATCTTTAGTTTTGATATTAATAATGCTAGTAGTACCTACTATTCTTGACATTGGTCCATCAAACCAATGGCAAGTAGCTTTTAAAAGCAACATAGCATATTTATGGGTAGGAATATCATTGATTGGAATGCTAACAAATTTAATTATTCCAAAAATCCCTAAAATTTTTGATGGTCTGAAAGAAATTATGGTATATATATTCATTGATATAATAATTATATTTATCATGACACATAGTGAATATTCTACCATATATTTTATGGTACATATAATTATATTCACTATTATTAGTGTTAAGACAAGTGTATATATGCATAGAGATTTAGTTAAGAATGACAGCATAAGATCTTCTTTTTTATCTACGTTTTATACTATAGAATCTATTGTAACGATGTCTTTATTACCATTCAATGGGTATGTTTCAGAGCGAAGAGATGTCTTTTATGCTTGGGAAATGTTCGTATACATTAGTTTATTTTTAATAATAATAAATTTTATAATACTAAAAACCAGATATAAGTAACATTAAAAATAATTTTTTGAAGTCATTTAATGATAAGGTTGATACAGTAGCTATTATTGATAGTTTAATGGAATATTTTATAGTATTTAAAATTACTGACGAATCATAGGGATTGAAATAACATAAAATATAATAAGCACTTAACGTAGCCAATTTTTTACTTAGAAGGAAAGTATAGTAGATATAATAAAAGATAAGTAACGATATACCCATAAAGTTGTATGATGCAAATATAATAAGAGACCGTTAATTATACAATCCAGGAATTTAAATGGCTTTATATAAATCGGACTGGTGATCCTATCAATCACCAGTCCGATTTTTGACAGAGAGCCTATTTTGTTTAGTAAAATATGCGAAGTTCAACCTAATGTAACTATATCAATTGATATTTTTACTCTATAATTTATTCATAAAGATGGTATAGCTGCAAATGTTAATCGATTGATATTTGATTGAATGATATAATGAAATCAATAATATGCATGATTGAGAGGTTTAAATATGACTATTAGTAATTATCTACATTTCTTACAAACTGAGGTTGAGGGGCAACTGTTAGATAGAAAGAGAGCATCAATAAGCCCTAAAGATGTTGCTCAGCATATCTGTGCGTTTGCGAATGCGGAAGGTGGTAAATTAGTGATTGGTATTGAGGACAATGGAGAGATCTCAGGTTTTAATCATGCAAAAACAAAAAAGAAAGAATTATATATATAGAAGCACCATTTGAACATTTATACAGAATACCTAAATATACATATGAATTAATAGACGTGAAAAAACTTGATGGAACCCTAGATCAAATTTTGGTTTTTGATATTGAACCTAGTTATGATGCTATTATCACTTTAAAGGATGATTCAGTTTATTTAAGAATTAACGATAAGAGTAGAAAACTCACACATAACCAAATTACAAATTTAGAGTACGATCGTGGTGCACGTCGCTTTGAAGAAGAATTAGTGGAGTACTCGAGTTTTGAAGATGTGGATGAAAATCTAGTAAATGAATTTAAACAATTACTTAATACAAATGTAGAAAACGAAAAACTATTAAAAGCTAGGGGCTTCATGCGTGAAGGTAAATTGACAGTAGCTGGTTTGTTATTATTTAGTAATAATATCAATGTTTACTTACCCAGTGCTAGAATTCGATTTATGAGATATGAAGGTACTGAAGAAGAGACAGGTGCTCGACTTAATGTAGTTAAAGATATTACTTTTGAAAAAGCCTTACCGATAGCAATCAGAGAAGCAAGAGCTTTTATCAATACTCAATTACGAGAATACACCTTTCTAGGAAAAGAAGGCAAATTTGTCACGCTACCTGAATATCCTGAATTTGCGTGGTTTGAGGGGATGATTAATGCGATTATACATCGCAGATATGATAATCAAGGTGATCATATTAGAATAAAAATGTTTGATGATAGATTAGAAATTAGTAGCCCAGGTGCACTTCCTGCTTCTGTTACTTTAGAAAATATTAAAGAAGAAAGGTATTCACGAAATCCTAAATTAGCCGCTGCATTAACTCAATATAAGTGGGTTAGAGAATCAAATGAAGGTGTTGGACGTATATTTGATGAAATGAAAGACTATTTTCTAGATGATCCTGTTTATTCAGAGCCCAATAATAGTTCAGTTCGGCTGACTTTGAAGAATAATATTGTTGCTAGGAAAGAAAGAGAAACAGGTCGAGTAAGCAATATAATCACGCCTGAGTTATTTGATAGCTTAAATGAGCAACAAGAATTAATTGTGAGACATTTATATAACCAAGGAGAATTAACAGCTTCGAAAATTGCTGCGATAATTCAAAGATCTGTTCCTACAGCAAGAAAAAGGTTAAAAGAATTAGAAGAAATGAATGTCATATCTACGCATGGATCAAGTAAAAATGATCCGAAAAGAACGTATTACTTATTAGATTGATAAATAATTTGTAAACTTTCGAGTAACTCAAAAGGAAAGGTACTGAGCTATATAGAAAGTCCAATAACATCAAGGTGTTCGAAGGGTTTCGAGTAAAATAAAAAACTTTCGAGTACTGTAACGCTACAAAGGAAGAGTATGCTAAAAATTTTTTATTTGAATTGGTTGTTGAGCCTGATCATATTGACTTAGGTGATATTTGGATACTATAGAAATAATTTAAAGATAACTTAAACTGTTCAGTTTATGCAATCATGTGACTATTGATCTAATTACTAGATAATGTAATAAAGGAGATTACTTATGCGCGATGCTCGTGATATATTGAAACTAATTCTCGATATAGCTAAGCAAGATGAACGTATTGTATCCGTCTTACTAAATGGGTCAAGAGCTAATCCCTATAGTGGGAATGATCGACTTCAAGATTATGATATTATTTTTGCAACTGAATATGTAAATGAATTTGTTAAAGATAAAGAATGGCACAAGCAGTTTGGTCCTATATTAGGCCCTCTGTCAAATAGGACTGATGAGCATACTATAGAGGTTAAGTAGCATCGTGTTGCTTAATCTTTTTTGCTTGAGGCCCTAAAAGAAACCCTAACAATATATGTATGATGAATGTATATACCTAATTATCCATACGGGCTAGATAAAGAAATTGCTTTATGTTATTATAATTAAAATTATATAAGCAAACTTTGCACAAGAAGAGTAATTGTATATTTTTTTATAGCGAGCTATTGAGGGTGGGAGAATAGCAAAAATTATATTGATGAAGCGCGTCTTGTGGGTAACGTATTGAACCTAAGTAGGTACGTTCGGTGGTCACATCGTTAACAATGAGAGTGTATGTTTTTAGGCATAAATATGAGTGGTACCGTGGATGTAAAGTTCACCTCTATGATAGGGGGTGGACTTTTTTTATTTTAATAGGGAGTGATTTTTAATGAAGCAATTGTTAGCTAATAGATTATCTGAACATATCTCGTTTATAACAGTACAAGAGATTTTAAAACTAATAGAGCGACCTAAGTATCAAGAACAAGGCGATTTTTCATTTCCTTGTTTTGCTTTAAGTAAACATTTAAAAAAGAATCCTAGAGTTATTGCAGAAGAACTAAAGGACAATATTGAAAGGAAAGAAATTAAGTCAATCCAAGCTATCAACGGCTATTTAAATGTGTTTTTTGATCCAAACTATGTAGGATTGGATGTCATTAATGATGTTTTACAAAAAGGTGAATCTGTTGGCGAGCAGGATATAGGTCAACAACAAGTCGTGACGATGGATATTTCTTCACCTAATATTGCTAAACCATTTTCGATGGGACATTTGAGATCAACTGTAATTGGAAATGCAATGGCACTCATTATGGAGAAACTGAATTATCAGCCTGTTAAGATCAATCATCTAGGGGATTGGGGGACGCAGTTTGGAAAATTAATTGTAGCTTATCAGAAATGGGGAGATAAGGATGCTGTTACTGCAGACCCTATTCCTGAATTATTCAAACTCTATGTAAAATTTCATGAAGCGGCTGAGCATGATGAAAAGCTTAACGAAGAAGGGCGCCATGCATTTTTAATGCTCGAGCAGAATCATCAAGCGTATACTGAGTTGTGGCAGTGGTTTAGAGAAGTCTCATTAAATGCTTTTAATCAGTTATATCAGCGCTTGAACATCACTTTTGATTCATATAATGGAGAAGCTTTTTATAATGATAAAATGGAGAGCGTTGTAGAATTATTGAAGAAAAAACACTTGTTAGTCCTAGATCAAGGTGCAGAAGTTGTAAAGCTTTCTGATATGCCTCCAGCTTTAATAAAGAAAAATAATGGTTCTACCCTTTATATAACGAGAGATTTAGCCACAGCCATTTATAGAAAGGAAACGTATGATTTTTCTTATTCATATTACTTTGTTGGTAATGAGCAATCGCTTCATTTTAAACAGCTGATAGAAGTATTGAAACTTATGGGGTATCAATGGGCAAACCATATGAAACATATTTCCTTTGGTATGATTTTAAAAGATGGCAAGAAAATGTCGACACGTAAAGGTAAAGTGATTTTTCTCGAAGATGTATTGAATGAGGCAGTCGCATTAGCAAAGTCTAATATTAAAGAAAAATCAACAAAGCTGAAAAATATTGATGAAGTGAGTGAACAAGTAGGCATAGGTGCTGTTATATTTAATGACTTGAAGCATGATCGTCAGAATGATATCGAATTTAATTTAGAAGAGATGTTAAAGCCAGAAGGTAATACGTGTCTATATCTTCAGTATACCAACGCCAGAATCCACGCTATTATTCGTAAAGCAAATGTAGAAAGTGAGAAATTAAAAATAAAAAATTTAGATAAAGAAGCGTGGGATATTGTTAAAACTCTAGATTTATTTGATGAAGTATTAATATCAGCAATGGAAAGAAAGTCGCCAGCTGAACTTGCTAAATATTTATTGCAGTTAGCACGTCGCTTCAATACTTACTATGCAAAAGTGAGAATATTAGATGATCAAGAGATGCTTAACGATAGAATCGGCGTTTTATTATCAGTATCTACAGTTATCGAAGAAGGTTTGAGATTATTAGGTATTAAATCACCACGCGAATTGTAAAGTTAACAATATTTTCTGGCCTGCATGAAATGATTGCGTTAAACCCAAGAAAGCTCAAATGCTGTCTGGCTAAGCATGAATCAATACTCTTTTTTTACACATGATATTTCTATATTGCTAAACAAATATAGTTGAAGAATAATATCCTTATCAAAAAAAGAAGTGACTAAGTAAAAAATATTTACTTACTCGCTTCTTTTTTTATACACGTTTTCAAAAAAATAAAGCTCCCATATATAATCATGAATAACCTCAAACATAAATATAAAAGAACTTTATAAATATAAAAAAATAACGTTGAAAGTCTTGCGCGTCACGTTACGTCATCCATTATATTGAGGTTAAGGAGGGATAACAATGCCACCCATTCATATCATAAAATCTGATAAAATTTATTTGAAATTATTGGAATTAGATCGCGCACAGAGAGACGCTTATTTTCGAGAAAATTTATTAAAGCATTTTCGAGAAAAATTTGAAATTCAACAGATACCCTTTGAACCAACAGCATCAGGTTTTGATGCCTTAATGCTGATGAATCAAACCCATGTTTCGCCTGCAGAATTTAATTCGAGTTATAAAAAACAAATGGATATGCTTGATGATGATTTTTGGGATAATTGTAAAAGTGCGATTGAAGATGTACTGAAGCGTTTTGAAAAGAAAGGGATGCATTCAAAGGTTAGTCAGTATACATTTACGGTCTTATTAGGAGATGAAAAAAAGCCAACGATGTTCCTTAATCAAAACTATGGAGGAGAAGGCGGAATACCGGGATATGTATGGCTTTCATTAGTTCCAAATGCGTATACTTTGAAGCGAACAAAAAGTGCCATTGCACATGAGTTCAATCATAACTTGAGATACCAATACATTCAATGGAACGGTGGCTCTCTTGCAGAATTAATTATTTCTGAAGGTTTAGCTGAGAATTTTGTTGAGGCCATGTATGGGAAGTCATATTTAGGACCTTGGGTAACGGCGATAGATTGGAATCAATCACAAGCATTAATAAAAAATATCATAGGAAAACATCTAGACATTGATAACATGTTTGAAGCAATGCCTTATTTATACGGGGATGAGATTGCTCAATTATATAGTGGCAATCAAGTAGGGTTACCTCACTCAGCAGGTTATACTTGCGGTTATTATCTTGTTAAAACTTATTTAGACAAGACAAACTGCGGGATTGAAGAAGCAACTATGAGGTCAGCACAAGAAATTTTAAACGAGGTGGAATCATTTTGGAATACGAATATCGTATAAAAGACATCATCAAAATCACTGGCGTAACGAAGCGGACTTTACATTATTATGATGAAATTGGTTTATTATCACCCCAAAAAAATGAAAATCATCACAGAGTCTATACGCAACGTCATTTAATGCAATTACAAAAAATTTTATTACTGAGATCGATGGATGTAAGTATTAAAAGAATCATTAAAATAATGGCAATGGACGAAACAAATTTAATGGCATCATTAAAAGATGAAATGGTCATTTTGAATGAAAAAATTGAACGATTAGAAAAAGCGAAAAAAGCAGTGTCCAAATGGATAGAGGGCATGCCGGTTCTAGAAATTGATGAGTTGAACAATAACTTACAAGCTCAATATCAAGAAGAAGCTAAAATAAAATATGGTAATACACCCGCTTATCGTAGTTTTATTGAACATAATGAGGACCATCAATTAAATAGTGTTGAGTCTAAAGATAAAATGATGACAATATTTAAAGCTTTTGTACATGTATCAGAGCGGGATATCAACGATACGGAAGTTTATCATGTTGTAATAGAATGGAAAAATCTCATGCGCACTTTTGCTGACTTTGATGATGAGACACTCTGCTGTATTGCAACAACTTATCATCAAGATGAACGATTTAAAGATTATTTTAAACAATTCGATCATTCAAAGTTGACTCACTTTATCGTTGAAGCGGTTCATTATCACTTGGCACAATCATGTATTAAAAATAACAACTGAGATATAAAATGTGAGTCTTCAAAGCACTTTAAATCTCTAAATTGCAATAGATGAAGGGGCTGTTCAACGCTAAAGCAAGTGTGTACAGCCCCAGTCAACTTTGTTGGGATTTATAGGTTTATTTACTCATGTTGGCTTAAAAATTGATCGGTCGATTGAATGTCAGCAAAGTTGCTTAAACTGGAGATAAAGGCATTTTGGACGTCTTCAGGTGCGACAGTTTGATCATTTAGTGATAATGCACGTGTTGCAGTCGCATCATGGATTAATGTGGATGGATAACCGAGTTCTTTAGCAGCACGTGTGGTTGAGTCTACACATAAATGTGTCATCATTCCTGTAATGACTATGTCAGTGACACCATAATCAGCTAATTGATTGGCAAGATTTGTTTGAAAGAAACTTTTAGGCGCTTGCTTCGTAATCACCGGGTCTTGTTCATTACGCTTAAGTTGAGGGTGTAATTGAACGCCTTCTGTGTCATGTACGAAAAATGCAGCGTCGTCATTAGGAAATATATGTTGGATGTAAAATACTGGTAAATCATGCTCATGGAACCATGTTTCAAGTAAGTTAATGTGAGCTAATGCTTCATCAGGATTATGGAGAGGCATTTTGCCGTTTTCAAAGTAGTCATTCTGAACATCTATAATGAGTAAACCTTGTTTTGTCATTTTCGTATACGCTCCTTCTTAATAAGAATAATAAATCACTTTCATCGTGTACCGAGACATCAAACATTGCAGCTTAAATATTATTTTTAGTTTTTTAGAAATTGGGCATAATCGTAAAATACAGATTCTGAAAGAGAATGAATTTCTACGTCAAATATAATTCAGAATCAAATCATTCAATAGTTTGAAAGTATGATACGAAGTTCAACTTAAGTATGGAAATGATGTCTCAACGCAGCATACTTATGATGATAGCAATAAAATAAGGTTGGGGCTAAAATTCTGTTTGAGTTAAAATAGGTATAAGCGATTTGAAACACAAGTGAAACTAGAATATAATTAGATTTATCATTATATGAACGGAGGTGTCAGTATGTTTTTAGAAGATGTGAAGCGTGTAAGATTTGTCCTTATTATACGTGGGAAATTTGCGTTTGTTGTTAAAAATTGGTGGAGTCTGTCTAATTTTAAACAAATACATCTTCTAGAGGAATACTGACACAAATTCCTCTAGCGATATGGAGGAATAAAAAATGAATATCGTCAATGTGAGTCAACTCACGAAATCATATGCCGGAGATAAAGTCTTTGATCATATTAAATTTGAAGTGAATAAAAATGATCGAATTGGTTTAATAGGTCGAAATGGTGAAGGGAAAACGACTTTATTTAAATTATTAGCTAAAAAAGAGCAAGCAGATGAAGGCTTTATTAGTATTGCTAAGGATGTCAAAGTAGGACTCCTAGCACAAATTCCAAATCTACCAGCCGATGCTATTGTAATAAACCAGCTTTATCAAGCCTTCGATACTTTAAATGGTATCGAACAACGAATGAGACAGCTGGAAGTTAAGATGGTTGAAGGGTCGGATGACATCGATCAGATTTTAAAGCAATATGACCGATTGCAAAATGAATTTGAGACTTTAGGGGGTTACGACAGAGATTACAAAATTGATTTTGTGCTCAACGGTTTAAAAATTGCATATCTTAAAACGCAGCAATGGTCCGATTTATCTGGAGGAGAGCAGACAAAAGTAGGTTTAGCGATGTTGTTACTTCAATCACCAGAATTGTTACTGCTTGATGAACCTACGAACCATTTAGACATAGAAAGTATAGAATGGCTAACAAAGTTTATCCAACAATATAAAGGTGCTGTGATGGTAATTTCACATGATCGTTATTTTCTAGATGAAACGGTCACTCAAATATTAGAAATTGATCAACATCAGTTATATGTATATCCCGGTCATTATTCAAATTTCGTCATTGAAAAAGAGAAACGTATTTTAAGCGAATTTAAAGCATATCAAACCCAGCAAAAGAAAATTCAAAAAATGAAAGCCCAAATTAAGCAATTAAAAATTTGGGCGAACCAAGCGAAGCCACCCAATGCGTCGATGCATCGTCGTGCAAAAAGCATGGAAAAAGCTCTGGCGCGGATTGAAGTCAAACCTAAGCCTCGATTAGAGCATAACAAAATGAAATTAGACATCGCCCAAACAGAAAGTGCTTCAAAAGATATCTTTGTCTTAAAAGATGTTGCTAAAATGTATGATGATATCTTATTTGAAGGGGTAAATATGAAAATTAGACGCCATGATAGGGTGGCCATTGTAGGTGCAAATGGAACAGGTAAAAGCACGCTGTTAAAATTGTTGTTAAAAGAAGTTGTGCCTGACGAAGGTCATGTTCAAATTGCTGAAACAAACCGCATTGGTTATTTGTCCCAACATCAATTTAATACGGGAGAGATGTCAGTACTTGAGGCTTTTAGACAATATGCACATGTGTCTGTAGGAGAAGCGAGAAACCATCTGGCAAAATATCTTTTTTATGGGTACGATGTCTATAAAAAAGTAAAAGATTTAAGTGGTGGTGAAAAGATGCGTTTAAGATGGGCGCAAATGATTTCTCAACAATTCAATGTGCTCATACTTGATGAGCCGACAAATCACTTAGATATTGATGCCAAAGAAGCATTGGAAGAAGCTTTAGAGGAGTTTGATGGCACTGTTATTGCAGTTTCACACGATCGATATTTTCTGGATAATCATTTTTCAAAAACGTACTGGATTGACAATAAACAACTTCATTATTATCCGGGTCATTACAGTTATGCAAAACAAAAAAGAAATTCAGAAGTAAGACAAAAATCTAATTGATGACACTGTTCTGACTCAATATTCCCAAGTTAGTACGTATTTGATAATTAAAATAGATCACAACGGAAATCAACAGATCACTAAGAAATGAAAAAAGGTAATGTGTTCATTAGCGATAAAAGCTTATCGTTATGAGCAGCATTACCTTTTTATTGATGTGTTATACATGCTTTGCAATGAGTGCTAAACAATGTTTTCTATTCTCCTCACCATAAAGTTGAGGAAATAATAAAAGTTCATCAGCATCAAATGTACGTTGCAATTCGTGGAGTTCTTGCGCTACGATTTCCCCATCCCCGCTAATGATACGTGGTTCGTTTTCGGCGCGTTTTTCAAGTTCACGTTCACTCCAATTTTTCTGTTGTATCGTTTCTAGACTTAATAGCGTTTTCGGCTGTTTTAAATAATGAATACGTTGCAACCAGTAATGCAGACTGTCTTCTAATTGTGCACGGATTTGACTATCCTCATGTGCTAAGACGAAAGTAGAGACGATGACATAAGGTTGACCTGCAGGATGATAGTGTTGAAATTGTTTTCGATAATGTTGAACAATACGTTGTTTTTCTGCA
The DNA here is from genome assembly GCF_011174885.1 of Staphylococcus sp. 191. NCBI lineage: Bacteria > Bacillati > Bacillota > Bacilli > Caryophanales > Staphylococcaceae > Staphylococcus > Staphylococcus sp. 191. The sequence goes on from NZ_PNRJ01000022.1 coordinate 13,396, forward strand.
GTTCTTTGCCCGAATGCCCCAAATACAAAAATAGCTCCTAATTGTGCGGCTCGTTCTGCACTGTTTTCGCTCGTACCTAAGATGCAAAATTGCGGTTGCGTTTCAATGATAGGCATTGCTTTTAAATGCTGAAAACGATGTGGGGACGAGGTGTCATTGTTAAAATACTTTTTTAAATCTATCAATTGCTGATCAAAGTCTGTTAAAGTTTGTTTGCCTTCATTCAATGCTTGAGACACATTTTGAAAACTAGGTGATTTTCCAAGTGCTATATCAACACGTCCAGGGTGGCGTGCTTCTAGCATTTTAAAAGTTTCTGCTACTTTATATGGACTGTAGTGTGGCATCATAATGCCCCCGGCGCCAACATGGATACGTGATGTTTGTTCTAAAATCATCGTTGCTAAAATTTCAGGCGCTGTTGATGCGACGGAATGCACTTGATGGTGCTCAGCTAGCCAATAGCGGTGAAAGTTCAATTTTTCAGCATAACGCGCGAGATTCACACTATGATTGAGTGCTTCTTGCGGTGTGCGTCCTTCAAAAATAGGACTATAATCTAGAATGCTGAGTTGCATATAAGACTTCCTTTCCAAGCGTGTTATACTACAATTATCAAGCAAAATAAGCATAAACACGAGTACAATGCTTAAAAATAAAAAGAAAGTAGGGAATGAAATGGAAGCCATTATCGCAAAGAAAGCTTTTTCTTTATCAGAAGGAAATTGTTTTGAAAAGGTAACACGTGAATGTCCCGAACCGACAGGACATGATATTTTAATTAAAGTGTACGCAACAGGGGTCAATCCTGTTGATACGAAAATGCGTCAAACGCCGTTGAATCAAACAGAGCGTGTATTAGGTTTTGATGCAGCTGGTGTGGTTGAACAAGTAGGATCAGCGGTTGAAGGTTTTAAACCGGGAGATCAAGTTTTCTATTCGGGTTCAAATCAACGTGAAGGCTCAAATCAGACCTATCAATTAATGAATGAACAATATGTTGCGCATATGCCTAAAAACCTCTCCTACGAGGCTGCAGCGGCACTACCGCTAACAGCGATTACCGCATATGAAACGATATTTGATGTATTTGGAATTTCCACAGATACTGAAAAAAACAAAGGTAAAACGTTGTTAATTATTAATGGTGCAGGGGGTGTGGGTAGTATTGCAACGCAAATTGCAAAAGCTTATGGACTAAACGTGATTACAACAGCTTCACGCGAGGAAACAATCGAATGGTCTCAAAAAATGGGCGCCGATGTTGTTTTAAATCATAAAAGTGATTTGAAAGCTCAGTTTAAGGCGCAACAACTTAAGCAGCCAAATTATATTTTCTGTACATATGATACAGATGGTTACTACGACACAATGATTGACCTTATTCAACCTAGAGGTCATATTGCGACAATAGTTGCTTTTCAAAATAAGCAAGATTTAAATGCGTTAAAAGCTAAAAGTATTACTTTGACACATGAATTTATGTTTACAAGAGCAGTACATGGTGTGGAAGAACAGATGTATCAAACTTATCTAAAAGATGTCGCAGAAAAGATTGAACAGGGTGTCTATCAGTCTACACTAAATGATGTTTTAGAAGGTTTAACAGTCGATAATATATTTAAAGCGCATCAGCAGATGGAATCACAAGCACATATCGGTAAGTTAGTTATAAAAATAGCTGATTAAATTAATTGAAAGAGGGAATGTGACTGTAAATCATTAGTTTAAGGGGAAAGTCTATATGTTAAAGCAACAAAATCAAAAGGTGAGTTTAGTTTTTTGGATTGCTGTTGTATTGTGTAGTTTATTTGTTCTAATTGGGGCGATATTCCCAGAACAAATGGAACAACAAACGCAAGCAATCACACAATGGATTGGTTACCATTTTAGTTGGTACTATTTATTACTCGTACTTGTATTTTTTTTAGTTTGCATTTATTTACTCTTTTCTAGATACAGTCACATTACACTTGGTAAAGAAGGTGAGGAACCAGAGTTCTCATTAAAATCTTGGTTCGCAATGTTATTTAGTGCTGGCATGGGAATCGGATTAGTTTTCTGGACGACAGCTGAACCAATTTCTCATGCATTTAAAGCCTCACCGATACATAAAACTGGAACACAGGAAGCAATTGATGACAGTTTGCAGTTCTCGTTTTTCCATTGGGGCATTCATGCTTGGGCAGTTTATGCCATTGTCGCATTAGCTTTTGCGTATTTTAATTTCCATAAAGGGCATCCCGGTTTGGTCAGTGCAACGTTAACACCTTTATTTGGTGCGAAACGTATGCAAGGACCTCTAGGACAGATGTTGGATGTGCTTGCGATTATTGCGACAGTCACGGGTGTCGCTGCCACATTAGGTTTTGGTGCATTACAGATTAGCGAAGGATTAAAGTTTTTATTTGGTATACCAGCCACATTTACAACACAAATTATTATTGTCGTTATCGCAACGGTTTTGTTTACATGGTCGACATGGTCAGGCATTAGTAAAGGAATAAAAATGTTAAGCAATATTAATATGTCTTTGGCTTTTGCTGTGCTTCTTGTTGTTTTTATTATAGGGCCAACGCTTTATATTTTAAATATGTTTACAAATAGTCTAGGCAACTATATCGCTCACTTTTTTGATATGAGTTTACGTTTATCCATTGATAATCCTTCAAGAACGAAATGGATTCAAAATTGGACTATTTTTTATTGGGCATGGTGGATATCATGGGCGCCTTTTGTTGGAATCTTTATTGCACGTGTTTCACGAGGGCGAACGATTAAAGAATTTATCATAGGTGTTCTTTTTGTTCCGTCATTCATTTGTTTTATTTTCTTTGCAGTCTTTGGTGCTTCTGCGATTTATTTACAGAATCGTGGGATAGCAGATATTGCATCAGAAGCTATGGAAACTGCGACTTTTGCGACGCTTGAACATTTTCCATTCGGTTATGTGATCAGTATTGTCACACTCGTTGTCATTATGATATTTTTTGTCACTTCTGCAGACTCTGCAACCTATGTTTTAGGTATGTTAAGTACAAAAGGTGATAATCATCCTAAAAATTGGGTGAAAGTCACTTGGGGCATTATGTTAGCTCTGTTTGCGCTCATCATGTTATTCACTGGGGGCACACAAGCGATTCAAAACATACTCATTATTGCTGCTTTACCTTTCTCATTTGTCATCATTTTAATGGTATGGGCGTTATTTAAAGCATTATCAGCTGAACACCCACGTTTAAAGAAAAATATAACAAAATATCAAAAGAGATAATTACAAAAATATTAAATTTTTTTGAACAATATGACATGATTTTAGTTTTTATTACAAAATTAAGGGTAAATAGTTGATGTAACAAATTGAATAGGAGGTGGCATTCGTAATGACACGGATCAAAAATTTTATTCTTGGCCTATTGATTGTCATAATTGTAGGTTTTCTATTGTTTATGTATATCGATTATAAACCGATCAAAAGTTATCAAGACTATTTTTATCAGTTTAACTGGTTCTATCCATTACTGATAGGTTTAGCAGCGTTCTTAATCTTAATCGGTTTAATTCTATTCTTTAGAGCATTTAAACCTACATATCGTAAACCAGGATTGTATAAAGACTATAATGATGGTCACATTTACATTTCTCGCAAATCAATTGAAAATACTGTTTACGATACTATTGCAAAATATGATGCCATTCGTCAACCTAATGTTGTATCAAAACTATACAATAAGAAAAATAATAGCTTTATTGATATTACAGCGGATTTTCTGGTGCCATCAGAAGCGACGAATGTCCAATCGTTAGTTGAACAATTACGTTTAGATATTAAAGAAAGCGTTGAACGTTTTTCTGAATTACAAGTTAAAACAGTAAAAGTCAATGTGCGTGACCAAAAACGAGACAACGGTCCACGCGTTGTGTAAAGGAGGGGTCCTATGTCTAACCAAAACCAAAATGGTCAAGGTGAACGAGATGCAGTTGAGCAGTTTGCAATACTTTTACAAAACTATAAATGGCGAATTATTGGGTTCTTCTTTTTCCTCATCATTGCTATCTTGTTTTTAACACTTGGCTTCTGGAAGACTGTTCTTATCATCGTGTTATGTTTAATCGGAGTTGGTATAGGGTATATTAAAGATCGTACGCAAGATTTCTTGAATTTCCTAAATCGGTTAAGTTAATACATGCAAATGACAAGCATTTAAAATATTTCGATTTAAAAAAACAGTAAAGGAGTTTTTAATTATGGCTGTAGAAAATAACAAAGCAAAAGAAACTTACAATAAAGAAACTGGTGTAAACGAAAGAGAAAGACAACAATCACAAGAAAATCAAAGTCCTCAATTTTCTAATAGTTTAACATTCTCTGATGAAGTTGTTGAAAAAATTGCAGGTATTGCTGCACGTGAAGTTCGCGGAATCTTAGACATGAAAGGCGGCTTTGTAGATAGCATTAGTGGTTCATTCAACGGTGGTAACAATGTAACACAAGGTGTATCTGCTGAAGTAGGCGAAAAACAAGCAGCTATCGATCTTAAAGTTATTTTAGAATATGGTGAATCAGCACCTAAAATTTTCCGTAAAGTAACTGAATTAATCAAAGAGCAAGTGAAACACATCACTGGCTTAGATGTTGTAGAAGTAAATATGCAAGTTGATGATGTGATGACACGTAAAGAATGGCAACAAAAAAATGAAAAAAATAGAGACCAAAACGAAAACAAAGGTTTACAATAAGGTTTAACCATTGAAGCGACAGGTTTCAATGTAATTAAAAATCAGGTAAACTGACGTAAAAAAAGCGGCTGGGATAAGATTATTGTCCCAGCCGCTTCTTTTTATTGCATTATTGCTTGCTTTCCTTTGAGCGATAAAATAATGATAAAACCTATAAACCCTATGCCAGCTGCAAAATAGATTGTTGCATGGAGGTGAATGTGTGAAACGATTAAACCTCCAAGCATGGCGCCAAATCCAATTCCTGCATTTAAAGCTGACATATTCCAACTCATCACTTGACTATGATCACCCTCAACTTGATCAATCAAGCCCGATTGTACAGCAGGGTTTGTACTCCATTGAATGATATGCCAAACAAATAATCCAATTAAAAGTAAAATCGTCGTTTGCCACAAAGCGTTTAATAATAGCATAACAACTACAAAAGCTGAACCACTCACTGTGAGCCATGTTTTGAATGAGAATTTATCTGTAAAAAATCCGCCTAACGATGTGCCACACATTCCCGCAACACCGATAATCAGTAATGCTAAAGAAACGAATTTAATGTCATGACCACCAGATAAAATTAATGGGTTAATGTAAATATAAGCTACAGAATTTGCTGTTAAAATAATAAAAGTGACTGATAACAATTTGCTCACTTCTAATTTGCTTTGAATTCGAGTTGGATAGGTGTTTTCCGTCGCATAGGTCATTTTTAAATGTGTGGGTAAGTAGAGCGTGAGCAATAGACCAGCAAGTAATCCCGCGACAATAATTAATCCAAAAGTATAGCGCCATCCTATCCAATCACCAATTAATGTTCCAATAGGGACACCGAAAACATTTGCCGCACTAAAACCTGTATAAACGAGACCCAACATTTTACCCCGGTTTTCAGGTTTTGCGAGCACAACTGTTATGGCTAATATTTTAACAACTATTAGGGCAGCAGCGGCAGATGAAAGGATACGCCCAATAATTAATATCGTAAAATTAGGAGATAGTGCAATCATCAAATTACCTAATACGAAGAAAGCAATTGAATATAACAATACATACTTTGGTGAATATTTTTCAGTAAGTTTGACTAAAATAGGACCTGTAATCGCAAAAGTAAAAGCATAAATCGTAACAAGCTGACCGATCCATGCTTCAGAAATATTTAAATCAGTACTCATAAGATTCATAATTCCCGCGACGACCATTTCAACCATACCTACAATGAAAATACTTAACATAAAAGTTAAGGTTCTCATGATAGTCATAGCAATACTCCTTAATCGTATATTCAGTTCTGTTTTTCATTTTAATACAATTGGTTACAATAAGAAATACTTACGCCTTTATCTGTATGAGAGAGAAGTAAGTTGATTATAATTTTAGTCATAAAAATTTGTCATTGAGAAGTGACATTGTACGTATAAAAGAAGTCGTAGTATACGAAGTTTTATAATAAATAGCGCTAAGATGTTTTCTATTAAAATCATCCTAGCGCTATATATATTTATGGAATTAATGTCTCAGTCTGATCCTAGAGCTATGGGGAGGGGGCATATAGTCCTTATTATAATGACATACATTTCCAAAAGCGCAATTGTCATCTTAATGTGCCTCTATTTCCACAGCTATTTGATATTCCATATATTTATTCTGATGTTATGTGAAGCGGATTGTCTACTTTAATATAGGTGTAATGATGTGCTTCATCTATGAGGCGCATCGTCGTCACACATTTATAGTCAATAACTGGGTTGAAAAATGTGTGGTAAATACTGTTGATTCGATCTTGATTCATTTGCGTTTGTTTTATTCGCTCAAAGCATTGTTGGATTTGTGTTTGTACAATTTGCCACAATTTGTTTTCTAACTGTTCATCTTTGTAGTAATGTGCAATGGCTGCGACGATTTCACCTAGATGGTTTTGAATCGTAGAATAAAAAGCTTTATTAAAAACTGAAGTCTGGCTCTCAGTTAATATTCTAGATTTCTCGTGAAAATCAGATGTGTCATAGCCCATAGATGAAAGTTGATGCTGATCAATTCTCAAACCTTCGAAATCACGTATAAGCATTTGTTGGAATGCACCTGTTCTATCATCGAACACTGCAATCGTATTCTGTAGATGCGCTTCTAATGCAATTCCATACTTCACAAGTAAAGGTACAACATAATCAATCAGTGCACGTGCATAAGGTGAAAACCAGTCTTGACAGAGTTGTGACATGTCGACAGAACGTCCTTGATGTGCGGCAAAACGCTCGATAAGTTCGATGACTAATGTACGATGTTCGCTAGGTTTATTGACAACAAAGCTTGATGGAATTAGCGGTAGTGCATTATCATCGAGTAAATCATATATATTTTCTCGATAAAGTGTACCCAATTGTTCACTTCGTTGCTCTTGATATGCGGGATTTTTATCATTTGGATTATAAAAATGCGCACCTGCAAGTTCCGGAACCGCTTGTGTGGCGACATCTTTAAATAATGGATCATTGTGTGCGATATGCGTTAAAATATTTGTCATTAAAGGACCATTATGTGTTGTTTGCTCTGACAATGTACGAATTTCCCCTGTAATATGGACATTCGTCGAAAGTTTTATATGAGGTGTCTGCTCAGGTTTTTCAGGCATTAACGTACGGAATGACAGACCGGCATAATAGTTTTGTTGATACGATAAAGGAACAATGATTTGTTGACTTATAGCATCTTGATATTCTTCAGTAATGATATGTGCGTATTGCCAAGGGTGTACAATCAAAGGCACATAGTTATTCAATGACTGCGATGATCCTTCCAACTGATTTTGAGCTGCTTCTTTTAATCCTTCAAATGCATCATAAACGACCTCAGCATAATTTGAATGCGCAGACATCGTTCTTGCGTAATCTCGATGTATTAAAATAAATTGCATTGGAATGCCGTGCTGATACTCTGACGAGTAACATATGCTTTCTTTGGCAGTCATCCCTTTTCGAAGTTTTGCGCCAGGATGAACGGGATGCCCCTCAATGACGAGTTGCTCTGAAGTTAGATAGCGATCATTTTGAGCTTCAATGTAATCAAGAAGCGTCGGAAAGTCATTTAATGAATGCTGCGCTTGATAGCTCAATGCTAAAGCCATATGAGCAGCACTGTTTTCTAAATCATCTCGAAATTGCTTCGCCGCTTCTCCGTCATATTGTGTATCTTCTTGAATGATAACATCCAAAATCTCATTTGGATGTAAAACGCGTTCATCTTCGCTACTTTCATGATACCAATAAAAAGGGCCTTTTAAGTCGATACGGTTGAATGCATGTTGTCCTTTGATTTTTGCGAATAATGTTCGTCCAGTATATGTAAAATGAATGCATAATAATTGGCCAGCAGGAATGGCACAATTTTGAAAATGTTGTGCCTCTTTGATTTCACAATGATCAAAGCCGCCAACTAAGTTTTCACGATAAATCGATGCCATTAAACGAGCAGTTATTTTATCGCGGCTGGATAATATGTTTTCTTTAAATAATTGCGCCCAGTTCGAATCGATTTCGACGAGCGTTTGAAAGCATTCTTGTTCATCTTTTGTCAAAAGAATGTCAGTTTTTTGCTGATTTCTCTCTTTATTCATGAGTACACCTCATTCATTTTATTTTACAAATAGTAAGATGATTCGTATAATCCATAATATCGGAAATGAGAACCGTTATCAATTAAAGAAGGTGAAGATTTTGGCAAAGTGGTTTTTTTCGAGTACCTTTTTACTATTTCTGGGTAACTGGATTGGGCAAATTGCACTTAACTGGTACGCTTATCAATTAAATCATAATGCGATGGATCTTGCATTAATCAACTTTTTTCGATTAGCCCCTATATTCTTATTAAGCTTATGGGCGGGCGCCATAGCAGATCGTTATCGACGAAGCACTTTGATTAAATTGACAGTAACGAGTTCATTCCTTATTACGGGTACGCTCACAATTTTTGTCTTAACAATGGGTGAATTACCAATGACATTTTTATACATCTATTCATGTTTACGTGGATGTATGAGTGCCATTGAAACACCGGTCAGACAAGCAGTCCTACCTGATATCTCTGAACGGTTATCCATCTCAAAAGTCGTTTCTTACCATTCTTTTATATTAAATGTATGTCGCTCCATCGGCCCAGCAATATCGGGCTTTATTATTGCAATTTGGGATATTTCTATTGCATTTGTCATCCAAACGGCTTGTTACCTTTTAGCATTATCTCTAAGTTTACCACTACAATTGATGGTAAAAAAACAAAACAAGGCACCCAAATTTTCTTTACCTATCGCATGGAACTACTTTAAATTAAACGTTGTGAGTCGAAGAATATTTACGACATCGTTATTAATTATGGCGATGGGGTATTCCTATACTACTATGTTACCCATTTTGACCAATGAGTTATTTCCTAAAAAAGCATCTATCTTCGGCACGGCAATGACTTTTAGTGCAATAGGTGGAATACTTGCTACTTTGATTATTCCATATATTTTAAAAACAGTGTCGACAGATAAATTTTATTTCTTGAGTTCGGTCTTATTCGGTCTCGCTTTAATGTTACTCTACCCATTTGGAACGACAGGCTTATTTATCGCTATATTCTGTGTGGGGTTATTTGGTCAATTTGCACGTACAACAAATCGAATATATTTTCAAAATGATGTAGAAGAAGAAAACAGGGGAAAAATTTTAAGTATTGTCATGATGGACAGAGGTATGATTCCATTAGGCGCAGTGGTATTGAGTTATTTTACGGAACGCATTGGGATTACAACTACTTTTTTAGTAATGGGAGTGGCAACGACACTTATCGCAATATTGGGGTATGCAATGAATCTTAAAATAAACGGAGGAAAGACAATCCATGACAACCATTCATCATCTAAATGCTGATCAAAATATACAATATCGTATTCTCGTTGCATGTATCAAAGAGCGGCTATTCCCTGAACAAACAGCAGTTCAATATGAAAAAGATAAACTTGTGATTCAGTTGCACCAACACATTTTACATGTTGCGTGTGTCGCGAAAAGTATGCTTTTTCAATTTGAATTAGAGGGACCGATTTATGAGAAAGTGAATCATGAAGACATAGAAGTTCAAACGGTTGAGGAATTGTTAGCAATACTTGAAGGCAAATTTGGTATTGAATTTCATGAACAGTTAGTAAAGGAATTATTACATAGTCGTCTTGGACTTGAATTGAGTTATCAACAGCTAAGACAACGCCAAAGTATGATGCGTCATTCTTTGAAATTTTCACGAATGCCAGAGTCACTTAATTTTATTGCATGGCTAAACCATATTAATGATGACTCTGATTTTTCAGCTTTAGGTTATACAGAGGGGATGGTTTGGGACGGCCATCCTTCACATCCTTTAACGAAAACAAAATTACCACTTACTGTTGATGAAATTCAAAAGTATGCGCCTGAGTTTATGAAAGTCATTCCTTTAAAAATTGTACTTGTCCATCAAAGTATTTTAAAATTTACGTCAATGACAGATCAAGAAGATTTTGTATTAAGTGAAATTATTCCAGATATGGAAAGTCAATTGAGACAATGGATGCAAATGTATCAGTCATCTTTAGATGAATATCGGGTGATGTTTGTACATCCGTGGCAATATGAAAATGTGATTACTGAAGAGTTTGGTCAATGGATTGCTGAACATCTCGTTATCCCAACCCCTTTTACTGTAGATTCAAAAGCGACGTTGTCATTTCGAACAATGAGATTGCTCAAATATCCGTTTCATATTAAATTGCCTATGAATGTTCAAGCGACAAGTGCTGTCCGTACGGTATCAACAGTGACAACAGTAGATGGCCCAAAATTGAGTTATCAACTTCAAGAAATGTTGGACATTTATCCAACTTTAACAATTGCTGCTGAACCTTATGGTGCACACTTAGATGTTGAAGCGGATCTTGCACGCCAATTTGCGATGATTGTGAGATACGCAATAGAGGATAAAAAACAAAATCATACACAGATTGTTACAGCGGCTTTGACACAAATCAATCCCGTTGATGGTCAAATCGTGATCGATAGTTTGATTGAATACGTATACGGAGAAATCAGCCAAGATACAATCGTACAGTTTATGACACAATATATGCAGGCATTAATCCCACCTCTTATCGGCTATATTCAAAAATACGGCATTGCTTTGGAAGCGCATCAACAAAATACGGTATTACAAATCGATAAAGATACACATGCATTGTCATTTATTGTGCGTGATTTAGGAGGTTCTCGTATTGAACCTCAAACATTAAAACAGACGGTGCCAGAGTTGACTGTATCAAATCAAAGTTTAATCACTGAAAACATAGATGAAGTCATTGCTAAATTTCAGCATGCAGTCATTCAAAATCAACTTGGCACGGTAATCCATCACTTTCATCATCGACACGGAATCAATGAGAAGGTACTTTACAACGTTGCCGGTGAAATCATTGAAAATGCAATAACGTCGAATTTAAATCATGCGGAAGCGCTAAAAAGATTATTATTTGGTAAGAAAATGACGGTTAAGGCGTTGCTAAATATGAGAATGGAACAAAAAGTGAAGCAATATGTGCAAATAGAAATTGATAATCCGCTAGAAAGAGAGATGTAGCCTATGCCACAACTTCATGTTAATTTAAGTAAAATCAAATATAATGCAATGGCATTACAACACATGCTTTCAGCACAAGGTGTTCGAATGATTCCTGTAACGAAGTGTGTAGGTGGAGATATCAAGGTTAGAGAAATGTTACGTGACATCGGCTTTAGCACACTTGCTGAGTCTCGACTTTCCAAGATGACACATCATCAAAAACAACCTACGCAACAAGATATGATGATTAAAGGTACTTTGCCAAATGAGATTGAAGATGTGGTCTTGAAGAGTCAAGTGAGTATTCAAACAGAATTTTCAACGATTCAAGCATTGAATGATATGGCTGTCCAAAAAGGGGTTAAGCACGCAATTTATTTAATGGTTGATTGGAAAGACGGCAGAGAAGGTGCATTGACATATGAAGTCGTGCATCTTGTTAAAAAAATTATCAAACTCAAAGGTATATATCTGAAAGGCTTAGCATTTAATTTTATGTGTTTTCGTCCAATCCAACCGACAGAAGAAGATATCGTTTATATGAATTATTTTATAGAATCGGTTGAACGTGATACAGGCGTGCGTTTTAACTCTATTTCAGGAGGTAATTCAAGTCTGTTGACTTTAGCGATGTACACTGACTTAGGCAGGATTAATGAACTTAGAATTGGTGAGGCGCTATTTAGAGGATATGAGACTTCCTACAACATGCGTTTACCATACTTGTATGACGATGCAATTTTGTTGAGTGGACGGATTTTAGAAATTAAACCGCGCTTAGATATTGAAAAGCGACAAGCTTATATGCAGGCTATTGTCGATGTTGGACAACTTGATACAGTCATTGATGGTATCCAACCTATCGAATCCCATTTGAAAATTGTTGGAAGCTCAAGTGATGCTTTAATGATTGATCTAGGTCACTCGGATTATTATCAAATAGGTGATGAAATTACTTTCCAATTAAACTATTCATCTTTAGCTCAGAGTATGCATATGCCACATATACCGAAAAATTATATTGAAGATAAAGGTATTGAACAACTCATTAATGGATTTGTAGAAATAAAAAAGAATAATTTTATAAAACAGAGTTGACATTGAGAATCGTTATCAACTATTATAGAATTATGTAAATAAAACAACATCATTAAAGGAGTGGCAATGCAGTGAAGATGAAGAAATGGATGGGGTTTTTAGCAATCGTGGCAATCATGCTTCTTGTTGCAGCATGTGGGAATGTCAGTGATTCTGGCAAGTCAGATTCTAAAAATGACACACAATCAAATGGGAAAAGTGTAGAAATTAAACATGCGGGTGGCACAACTAAAATTGATAAAAAACCTAAAAAAGTGGTTGCTTTAGAATATTCATTTGTTGATGCGCTTGTTGCATTAGATGTTAAACCTGTAGGTATTGCGGACGATGGTAAGAAGAAAAATATCATCGAACCTATTCGTGATAAAGTAGGCGACTATAAATCAGTAGGTTCACGTAAACAACCGAACTTAGAAGTAATTAGTGAGTTGAAACCGGACTTAATTATTGCAGATAGTAACAGACATAAAAATAACTATGAACAATTGAGCAAAATTGCACCGACAATTTTATTACCAAGTTTAGACTCAAACTATAAAGATAACATCGAAGCGTTTAAAACAATCGGTAAAGCTTTATCAGAAAAAGACAAAGCAGATCAACGTTTAAAAGAGCATGAAGAAAAAATTGAGAAATACAAAAAAGAAATTACAATGGATAAAAGTAAAAAAGTTTTACCAGCTGTTATTTCTCAATCAGGTTTCTTAGCGCATTCTGACCAATCATACGTAGGTCAATTTTTACATGACTTAGGTTTTAAAGAAGCTTTAACAAAAGAAGTGGCTGATCAATTACCTGAATACTTAAATGCACCATACTTAAATATGAACTCGGAACAGCTTTCTGATGTTAACCCACAACGTATGTTTATTATGGTTAATGGTGAAAACGATCCGCACTTAGCTAAAATGAAAAAGGATCCAGTATGGAACGAAATCGATGCTGTTAAAAATGATCGCGTTCACGTTGTAGATCGTCAAACATGGGCTAAGTTTAGAGGTCTCATTTCTTCTGAAGAAATTGCCAAAGAATTAGTAGAAATTTCGAAAAAAGAGAAAAAATAAGTTGCTTTTGAATGAAAGGGAAGGGATGATGCATCATCATGTGTTCAAGTGAGCGACTTTTTCCTTTCCCTTACAATGCAATATAAAAGGTGATTTCATATGTCAAAATTCAATCAAAAAATTTATGATGGACATCACCAGAGAAGACGCACTACGCTTACTTTTATCGTAAGCGTGTGCTTTCTTATTTTTGCAATTTATTTAAATCTTGCAATTGGTTCATCAAAAATTTCATTTCAATCACTTATCGACTATTTCTTTCATCTTAAGTCAACGAAAGAAACATTTTTAATACATAGTGTTCGTATGCCGCGATTAATTGCAGGTATTTTAATTGGTGCTGCACTTGGTGTAGCAGGTGTTTTAATGCAAGCAATCACAAGAAACCCATTAGCATCACCTCAAATTTTTGGTGTTAATGCGGGTGCATCATTTACTGTTGTATTAATTACGGTTTTAGTCCCTAGTTTAGCTAGCAACACGATAGTATTTGCATTTGTTGGGGCTTTTATTGGTGGTTTAGCGGTATATACCTTAGCGGATACAACTAAAGGGATGACACCGATAAAACTGGCCCTTGCGGGGATGACTATTCATTTATTTTTCACAAGTCTGACGCAAGGTATCATTTTATTAAATGAAGATGCGACGACGACAGTAATGTTTTGGCTTGTTGGTGCACTGCATACGATTAAATGGCCACAAATATTTCAAATCTTGCCTTGGATTATAAGTGGTTTAATTGCTGCATTACTGCTCGCACGCCAGTTGGCGATTATGGATTTAGGAGATCAATTGGCGACGGGCCTTGGACAAAATACGAAATTAATTCGTGCTTTATCTGGATTAATCGTCATTGTTCTTGCAGGTGCTAGTGTATCCATTGCAGGACCTATTGGCTTTGTGGGTTTAATTGTCCCTCACATCGTGAAGCACTATCTAAATCGCAATTATTTCTTGATCATTACATTATCTATGATTATGGGAGCGAACTTGCTTCTGATTTCGGATGTAATCAGTCGACTTATCACTTTCCCATTTGAATCTCCAGTCGGTATTGTGACATCCTTTGTTGGTGCATTGTACTTCTTATGGATCACAATGAGAGGGGTGAAAGCGCGATGAAGATTAACTATACAAAACGTTACGTTATTGTCACGCTACTTCTGATTGTGTGTGCGATTTTAAGTTTGAGCGCTGGAGCAGTTTGGATTTCGCCAATCACTGTGCTTAAAGAGGTTTGGACGGGCAAGCAATTTATTTTGACAGAATATCGCGTACCAAGAATGTTGCTTGGTATTTTAGTCGGTTTTGCCTTAGCCGTTTCAGGTGCAGTCATTCAGGGTGTGATTCGAAACCCACTTGCATCTCCAGACGTGATTGGGATTACTAAAGGAGCAAGTTTGGCTGCGGTTATTGTTATTATCGTGTTTCCAACTGCACCTTTATTTGTCTTACCACTTGCTTCATTTGTAGGGGCACTTGTCATTAGTTTGATTTTATCGCTTTTAATCAGTTTAAAAGGCATTAAAGGTTCGCAACTTGCGCTTATTGGGATGGCCATCGGTGCTGTCGCAATGGCGTTAGTTCAATACTTATTGATTCGAAGCCCAATGGAAGCGAATATTGCATTAGTTTGGTTAACGGGAAGTCTTTTTGGGCGTTCAATGGATCATGTATTAACCATTTTACCTTGGATGATAGTCTCGTTACCGGTGATTTTCTTCTACGCTAAAAAGTTAGACATTCTTCATTTAGGAGAAGAAGTTGCGACTGCCTTAGGTACACCTGTGAAAAGAACGAAAATGATTTTGCTATTTGCAGCCGTTATGTTAGCAGGTTCTGCGATTTCAGTTGTGGGTGGTTTGAGTTTTCTTGGACTAATCGCACCCCATATAGCAAGAAGTATTGTAGGACATAGACACGGTCATATTATAGCGATGTCAGGTTTAGTAGGTGCTTTATTAATGGTGATTGGCGATGGGTTAGCACGTGTCATTGCACCACCTATTGATATTCCTGTTGGTGTTTTAATTGCTGTGATTGGTGCACCATACTTTTTATATGTTTTACGTAAAATGTAATGCCAAAATATGCATTTAAACGTATGAATATTCAAATAAACATTGCATAACGTCTCCAATATCGGTATAATAAATACCAACTATTGGAGACGTTTTTTATTTTAATGGGGGACATATTTGAAAAAGAGAAAGGCGTTAATTATGGAAAAATATACTAAGAAACAGTGGACAATTGGAAAATTAAAGTTTACCTTACTTTCGATTATGGGTGTGATTTTATTTTTAATTCCTATACCTGTTGTAGAAGATGGTAAGCATACTTCAACATTACCGATTGCTTATTTAGCCAAGCAGTTTCAAGCACTTTTTGGGGGTTTAATGCCATGGGTTATCGTTGGGATTATTACGATTTCTGGTATTTTAACGTTATTATATAGCACCGTATTAAAATCAAAAGTAAAAAAAGATAGTTTTAGAGCAAATGCATTTATCGTGACATGGCCTTGGTTGGTGATTCGACTCTTATCAATCATTTTTGTATGGATTACATTTTTAAAAATCGGATTGCCATGGGTCTATTCAGAAGATACAGGTGGGCTTATTTTTACAGGATTGTTACCTACGTTAGTTGCGGTGTTTTTCTTTGCGGCAATCTTTTTGCCATTATTGCTTGAATACGGGCTCCTTGAATTTTTAGGTCCGATTTTTAGACCTGTCATGCGACCATTGTTTACGTTGCCAGGGCGTTCTACAATTGATAACTTGGCGTCTTTCATTGGAGATGGTACTGTGGGTGTCATGATTACAAGTAAGCAATATGAGCAAGGATTTTATACACGCCGTGAAGCGACAGTTATTGCAACAACGTTTAGTGTTGTTTCATTAACATTTGCTATTGTTATTGCTGAAACAATTGGTCTCATTGATCACTTTGCGTTATTTTATAGTACTGTAATCATAGCCTGTTTAGTAGCGGCGTTCATTATGCCACGAATATGGCCGTTACGTTCAGTAGAGGACCATTACGTTGATGGTGTTTCAGCAAAAGAAAGACCTGAAAAACAATATGATTATAAAGAAGCACTTAAAAAAGGTTATGAAGATGCTGTTATCACAGGCTATAAAGCGCCTGGATTAAAATTATATATGGTGACCGCTTTTAAAACGGTAATGGATATGTGGCTTGTGGTCATTCCTGTTGTTATGACGATTGGGACATTAGCTACAATTCTTGCGACATATACGCCTATATTCACTTGGATAGGTATTCCTTTTGTTCCAATTTTAGAATTTCTTCATGTTCCAGAAGCACATGCTGCATCTGAAACAATGATTATTGGGTTCGCAGACATGTTCTTACCTTCAATATTAATCGAGGGCGTTCACAGTGACCTTACACGTTTTGTTGTCGGTGTGTTAAGTGTATGTCAATTGATTTATTTATCTGAAGTCGGTGGCGTTATTTTAGGGTCTAAAATACCAGTAAGTATTGGAAAACTATTTATGATCTTTTTGATTCGTACTATCATTACGTTACCTATTATCGTGCTTATCGCGCATTTATTTTTCTAATTGTTTATGCATTAAGTTTTATCAAATTTTACTTCGTATCTAGTGTAGCTGAAATATCATTTTCTATTATTACAATAATGAATGATTATATGCATTACCGGAGTCATATCGTATGAAGTTTAATATTAAAAAGGAAGCGCTAAGATGATTTCTATTGAGAATCATCTTAGCGCTTTCTATTTTGGGATTAATGACCCGGAATCTTTATATTGTAAATTAGTTAACTGGGAATCCTAAATAATCTCAGTTTACTTCGTGACTTCGTTATATACTTTTTTATCATTAAATGTATAAATAATGTATTGTTGGTCGTCAGTGTCGATGATGACACGATTTGTTTTACCAAAAGTAGAGCCAATGCGTGATACTCTTTTAGAATCTGTTTCAGGAACTGCGTGGATATCTTGATCCTCTGTTACATTACGAATTTGGTCATTCGGAATTCGAATATCTGCAACTCTCCATTGAATATGGACTTCATTTTCATTTTTTTTAACTGTCATAGCCATTTCACTGACACATCCTTTTTCAAATTTTGTACAGTTATTGTATCTTATTGAAAACGTTTTTGCAACCATTATGTGATACTTTTTGATTAATTATGACATACTAATTAAAAAGGCGATGAAAGAGCGAAAATATGTTCGTATGAGAGAACAGATTATGTTATAATCCTTTCATAATAGTGAGGTGATGAACATGACTGGTAAAACACACTCTGCTGCAGGTATTTTAGTGGGTGCAGCAGTTGCCACACATTATCAACTTGATATTTTTGAAATGACTACAAGTATTGTTTTATCAGCTTTAGCGAGCATCTTTCCCGATATTTGCCACACAAAGAGCAAAATTGGCCAAAAACTTCCTTTGCTTAGCTTTATTATCAAACATTTGTTTGGTCATCGGACATTAACCCATTCGTTGGTTTTTGTTTTAAGTATATATTTTGTCTTACATATGATAGAAACACCGATTTACTATATGATTAGCATCATTTGTGGTATGCTTTCACATATAATATTAGATATGTTAACACCTAGAGGCGTACATTTATTATTTCCAATACCGATTCGAGTACGTTTCCCAATTTATTTCAAAACAGGTGGTTTGATGGATTTATCTTTGGCAACAACTTTCAGTCTTGTGACGATATATGTCTTATTTGAATCGAGTGTAAAGCATCTTATTTTAAATGGATTATAACTGTTGTTGTATTGATTTTAGGCACAGAATACAAACAAACCAACTTAGCGTCAAATCACAGCTTTATTAAAGGAGCGTATAATTGATATGTTAGATAAGAATAAACTTGAAAAGTATGGACAGGGTCATCTGAATGAGTATGAAAAACTGATGAGTACGAATGAAAAAGAACGACTTAACCAAAAAATTGATACTTTAGACTTAGAGGCAATTCATTCACTATATGAACAGGTTTACGTTAATCGTCAAACCATTAAAGATGTTTCTTCAGTTCAAGAGGTAAACTATGAAGTCAAAGCTCAATTGCAAGAAGAGACAATTGAACAATACAAATCAAAAGGTATCGATGCGATTCGTGAAGGACAATTTGCGGTCTTGCTTTTAGCGGGGGGACAAGGGACACGTCTTGGTTATCAAGGACCAAAAGGTTCATTTCAAATAGAAGGAATCAGCCTATTTGAATTACAAGCGAGGCAGTTACTGCAATTGAAAAGTGAAACTGGGCGTTTTGTAGATTGGTATATTATGACTAGTGATGTCAACGATGGAGAGACGAGAGCATTCTTTCTTGAACATGATTATTTTGGCTATCATCCAGAGCATGTATACTTTTTCAAACAAGATAATATCGTCGCTTTAACGAAAAATGGTCAATTAGTTCTTGATAAAGATGCTTTAATTATGGAAACACCAAATGGAAACGGAGGCGTTTTTAAATCTCTTAAAGCATCTGGTTTATTAGACCAAATGGCTGAACGCGGTAATGAATATATTTTTATGAATAATATAGATAATGTACTCGTTAAAGTTTTAGATCCTGTATTTGCAGGCTTTACCGTACATCATCATAAAGATGTAACATCTAAGTCCATCGAACCTAAGTTAGGTGAAAGTGTCGGTCGATTAGTTGTTAAAGATGGGAAAGATACTGTTTTAGAGTATTCTGAATTTGATAAAGATGAAATTGCTGACCAATTTAAAAACGCGAATATAGGGATTCATGCTTTTAGACGTTCCTTTATCGAAGCCGCTGTTGATAAAGCATTACCTTATCATTTAGCAATTAAAAATTTAGAGCAATTAGATGAAGATTTTGGGGTTGTAAAAAAAGAAACGCTAAAATTCGAACTTTTTTATTTTGATATTTTTCAATATGCAACTTCATTTATGACGCTACAAGTGCCTAGAGCGGAAGAATTTAGTCCGCTCAAAAACAAAGAAGGTCGAGATAGTGTAGAAACTGCGACAGCTGACCTTAAACGTATGAATATTATTGAATAGGGGTGGCCATATGCCAACTGTGACGAGTGCCACAAAGAAAAAGAAGAAAACAACTTTAGAAACATTTAAAGAAATGAATCCCTTATCTTTCGGCGAAGAAATAGGGAATGCAGTTTCACATGGCGTTGCTGCGTTTTTGATGTTAATTGCACTACCATATGCAGCTGTCCATAGTTATGCACATTCCGGCGTGTTAATGTCGGTGAGTGTATCTGTTTTTGTAATCAGTTTATTTTTGATGTTTATATCGTCTACTGTTTATCACTCAATGCAACAAGCTTCGCCTCATAAATACGTCATGCGTATCATTGATCATAGTATGATTTACGTAGCGATTACTGGGACATATACGCCTGTATCACTAGTACTTGTAGGGGGATGGCTTGGTTGGAGCATCATGATTTTGTTATGGGGGACGACGCTTTGGGGCATTTTATACAAAGCGATTGCCACTCAAGTCAATGCAAAATTAAGTCTCATCATCTATCTCATTATGGGATGGGTAGGTGTCATCTATTTGCCTATTATTATAAATAAGGGCGCGTGGCTCTTCTTTATTTTTATTTTGTTAGGTGGATTAGCTTATACGATCGGCGCTTGGTTTTATGCGCAAAAAAATAGACCCTATTTTCACATGATATGGCATATTTTTATCTTTATTGCATCAATCTTTCACTTTATAGGTATTTTATACTTTATGTAGGCAGGTGTTAGCATGCAATCAAATTATAAATTGTTAATGTTTGCACTAAGTGTATTAATCCTCTTTCAAATGTTTTTTGGCTATTATTATTTGTTAGGGGATGGAGCAGTTACATCTTCTCCGTACCTTGGTGTAGTGTCACTAATTTTAGGTGTTATCCTAATGATGATTATGGCTTCTATTTATCGTTATCATCAAAAAAATAAATAATACAGATAAAAAAGACTGTTATAGGCGCTCTTTATCATCATCAATTGATAAGTGAGGGGACTTTGGCAGTCTTTTATAACATGTTTACACATATTTTGAAACTATAGATCATTTTAATCATTAGAACATCGCGTCTGATTAAATCACTTTATCTAAAATTGAAGATGGATGCGTGGGTCAGATATCGCGCTATTTGAGCAGAATCGAATACGTATCCATTTTGTAACGTGTATAATGTACATGTTTTAATAGAACGTTTTAAAAAGTAAAGTAACGAAGTAGAGAGTGATTTAGAAGTGGTGGTTTAACAATTAACCTCTTCTTAATAGGGGGTAAATTGAATCCAAAGCGGGTTTTCATTTTTACAATTTACTTTGATGATTAATTGTACTTTTAAAACAAAATGAATGAGATATACTTTAATTTATTAAATCACTTAAAAATAAACAATGGCTCAGTAGATGTCTGGGATGGATAAAGACTTTTCAAGCTTTCCGCATCCGTCGACATTGTCATTAAAGAAAGGTCGATAACTATGAAATTAAAACAAGTTAGTATTATTTGCTCGCTTGTCCTGATTATGTTTATGGCAGCTATAGAAACATCCATTGTGTCTTTAGCATTGCCAACTATGCGTGATGATCTTAACGCGACACAACCGATTTCTTTAGTATTTACGGTTTACTTTATAGGTATTGTATTAGCCATTCCAATTTTAAGTGAATTGATGTCACGTATTAAAATTATTTATGTGACGATAATTGGCTTATTATTATTTATTATCGGGAGTCTTATGTCTGGAATGAGCACACACTTTGAGATGCTTATCTTTGCAAGATTACTACAAGGAATAGGTGCTGGTGTGAATATGTCTTTAGCTCAAATCGTACCTAAGTTAGCTTTTGAAATTCCGTTTCGATACAAAGTAATGGGGATAGTCGGAAGTGTCTGGGGCATTTCGAGTATACTTGGTCCTTTTTTAGGGGGCTTTATTTTAGAAGTTTCATCTTGGCATTGGCTATTTTATATCAATATTCCAATTGGGATTCTTGTCATGGGGGTTGTACTTGCTTCTTATCGTTTTGAAGCGGAAACAACATCCAATCATCAAGTTGATATGATGGGTATGGTTTTATTCTATATTTTATTAGCGCTTTTAATGATAACTGTCTTAGTTTCAGGACATGTGTGGATCAATATTTTAGCGTTTTGTTCATTTCTCCTTGTTTTTTGGTACATCATCCGTAGAGGCAAGACAGCTAAAATTTCATTTTTACCAATTAAGGAATTTAAGTCCACTGTGCGTTTAGCCTTTTTTACAGATTTTTTCATTGCTATGGCACTGATTGGATTTAATGTTTTTATACCATCGTATTTACAAGATCATCTTCATTTAAGTCCACTACAAAGTGGTTTGGTCATTTTTCCGCTTTCAATTGGTTGGCTACTTGTGAACTTTACGCTTGAAAAAATCGAAGCAAATCGGTCTATTAGAGGTTTATATTTAATCGCAATAGGTATTTTAGTTGTAGGAAGTATTCTTATTATTATCAGTGCATATCATCCGATTATTATTGCGATTGCTTTAATTTTCATAGGAATGAGTTTTGGTACAGCGTATACAAAAGATAGCGTAATGGTTCAAGAAAAAACCTCACCTGAGAGTATGAAAAAAATGATGTCGCTCTTTACATTGACACGTAATATGGGGAATTCAGTAGGATCAGCAGTGATTGGTTATATTTATGCAATGCAACACACACTATTTCATAATTCAATACAAAATGTAATGATATTTTGTATGATTGTATTGATAGGACTAGGTTTTGTATGGTTCGTGCAAAAAGATAAAACTTTACGTTCAATTTCAGAAGCGTGATATAGTATAAAAAAAGGAGGGTTTGAGCATGAAAGGTAAGTTTAATTTATTTAACTTAGTCACTTTAATGATCATACTCTCCATTTTTATTATTTCAGGGGCTATCTTTTTAACACTATTAGGTTTTGGTTTGTTTGGATTGAGTCGATTGTTGATTTATTTTCATTTAGGGTCTTTTACTTACAACAAAGGCTTTTATGATAATTTAGTTTATTACGGTAGTTATATCATCTTAGGATATTTTGTGATTTACTGTGTTGAATATTTAATGGATTGGCTCAGAAAAAAATTATATCCAAATCCTTATTTAGAAGGCTTTACATTTCATTTGATAGCGTACTCGATAATTATGACAATGTTTTTCTTTGTAATTCATATTCATTATCAATATATACGCATTGATTATTGGGTACTTATGTTGATTATTGCGCTTTTATATATTTGTAAAGAGATATTTTATCCTGAATCAGAAGATCTAAATCAGAATAAACGTCACTAGCACAGAATGAAAACGGAATGAAAGCAAATACTTTGCTAAGCTAACTGATTAGACATAAAATAAGTCAATGCTAAAGATTTATGAAGGAGGAAAGTGTATGCACGAGGGTATTCAAATTGATAAAAAACAACGTAACTTTATCGTCGCCGTCATTTTGGCCAGTGCATTCATAGCAATACTGAATCAAACGCTATTGAATACCGCACTTCCTAGTATTATGAGAGGGCTAAACATTGATGAAAGTACATCACAATGGTTAGTCACTGGTTTTATGCTTGTTAACGGGATCATGATTCCATTAACTGCTTATTTAATGGATAGAGTCCCTACGCGTTACTTGTATCTTGCAGCGATGGGGACTTTTCTATTAGGCTCTGTGATAGCTGTTTTTGCACCTACCTTTCTAGTACTTATGTTGGCACGAGTCATTCAAGCAATGGGTGCTGGAGTCATTATGCCACTAAGTCAATTCACGCTTTTTACGCTATTTCCTAAAAGTCAGCGTGGATTTGCGATGGGATTATCAGGCTTAGTGATACAATTTGCCCCAGCTATAGGACCTACACTTTCAGGGCTTCTCGTTGATCATTATACTTGGCGTGCGCCTTTAATGGTGGTGGTCGTTGTAGCAACATTTGGCTTTATTTTTGGTTGGCTGTCAATGCGAAACTTTAGTGATACGAAAGAAGTTGTACTCGATAAAACATCAGTCTTACTCTCTACATTCGGTTTTGGTCTGATGTTATATGGCTTTAGTATCGCAGGTACACAAGGTTTTCATAATCCGCTAGTTATCATCAGTTTGATTGCTGGACTGGTGATTGTCGGTATCTTTATTCACAGACAATTAAAAATAGATAACCCAATTCTTAATTTACATGTCTTTCAATCGAGAACCTTTACACTTACGTCAGTTGCATCTATGATCGCATTTACGTCTATGGTTGGCCCGGCATTATTAATTCCTGTATATATCCAAAATGCATTAGGTTTATCTGCTTTATTATCTGGTTTAGTTGTGCTTCCGGGTGCTGTAATCAACGGTGTGATGTCTGTTGTCAATGGTCGCCTCTATGATAAAGTGGGAGCAAGGGTTTTAGTCATTCCTGGCTTTATCTTATTACTGATTACCACTTTAATGATGGCGCAACTGACAGCGCATACTTCTTATTTATATGTCATTAGTATTTTTACAATCCGACTCTTTTCTATATCATTATTGACAATGCCTTTAAATACGGCAGGTATCAATTCATTATCTAATGATATGGTTTCCCACGGAACAGCGATTATGAATACTTTACGGACAATATCTGGTTCTATGGGGACAGCCTTGATGGTGACCCTTATGAGTATAGGAGCGCGCTGGTATCATCCGGATCATTCTGTAGCACAAGGAATGATTCATAGAGAAGCCATTGCTTTTGGTGTAGATTGAGCTTTTTATGTGACTTCTGGATTTCTATTAATAGGCCTCATCATTAGCTTTTTTATTTATGATCGTGGTAAAGAGAAAAAGGCAAGAAAGCAAAATTATGTGCGTCAACTCAATCGATAAGTAAGCGTATGAGAATAACAAAATGAAACGAGATGGCAAACTGAGTTAGAGTACTGAGTGAGCTATCTCATTTTTTATGTATGAAAATAAAGTTTTTATAGTTTTTTACCTTATGAAAGTTGACAGAGTTTTGTTAAACTAAGATTAAAGCGTATTCAAAAGGAGATGTCGGAAGTGTTAACAGAAGAAAAGGTAAGCGCACTTGTAGGAGAAATTAAAGACCCAATTATTAATGTACCTTTAAAAGAAACGCAAGGTATCATTGATATTTCTATAAAAGAAGAAAAAGCACATGTTAGTGTCAAAGTTGCGATGGCACAGTTAGGGGGACAGCCACAACTTGAATTGCAAATGGCTATCGTTGAGAAATTGAAAGAAAACGGTGCTAAAACAGTTGGTATTCGTTTTGAAAGCTTGCCAGAAGAAACGGTTGCAAAATACAAAGGGAATCAAAAAGCAAAAAAACAGACAATAGAAGAATTTTTATCAAAAGACAATCCGCTAGAGTTTATTGCGATTGCATCCGGTAAAGGGGGCGTTGGTAAATCAACCGTAGCCGTCAATTTGGCTGTATCACTTGCGCGAGAAGGAAAACGTGTCGGTCTCATTGATGCTGATATTTATGGTTTTAGTGTACCTGATATGATGGGTATCGATGAAAAGCCGGGCATAGAAGGTAAAACGATTATTCCAGTAGAACGTCACGGTGTTAAAGTGATTTCGATGGCTTTCTTTGTAGAAGAAAATGCGCCAGTAATTTGGCGTGGTCCTATGTTAGGTAAAATGCTTACGAACTTTTTCACAGAGGTAAAGTGGGGAGATTTAGACTATTTAATTCTTGATTTACCACCGGGTACTGGAGATGTCGCATTAGATGTACATACGATGTTACCTTCTAGTAAAGAAATAATTGTCACAACACCGCATCCAACTGCGGCATTTGTTGCAGCAAGAGCTGGTGCTATGGCTAAACATACAGAGCACTCTATTCTCGGTATTATTGAAAACATGTCTTACTTTGAGAGTAAGGAAACTGGCAATAAAGAATATGTGTTTGGACAAGGCGGCGGCCAAAAGTTAGCTGATGAATTAAGTACAGAGTTACTTGGTCAATTGCCGTTAGAACAACCTTCATGGAAACCAGTGGATTTCTCACCTTCTATTTATCAACCAGAAGATCGTTTAGGGCAAATTTATCGAGACATTGCACTCAAAATTATTGATAAAACAAAATAAGTAAAGTTGTTTCATAGATGTTATGAAGCGGGAAAAGTTAAACAGGTGATATGGTCTGTAATGGCATGGATGATTAGGATTGCGTAAAGTAATAGATAATTGCACGCGCGATCCAAACATCTAATGCCATTTATTAAATTCTGACTGCTTTAATAGACGTGTTTATGAAATTTGTATAATCTGTATTAGAGTGATTGATAAGGGGAGAATACCATCAGAATCAGCAGTTTTTGGGCTATTAAAATAAATTTTAAAAAATTGAAATTTAGACTTGCTTTTTTATATCAATCTGTATAGAATATATTCTTGTGAGCGAAACAAATCACTAATTCAACAATAAAATAAATTATTAATTTATTGTTGACACATCGTTGAGACGATGATAAGATATAAAAGTCGCTAAAAGCGACAAAAAAGAATTTTATTCAAAAATATTTGAATGGTGTAAAATTTACTATTGCAAATATGTGAGAATAAATATAAAATGTTAAAAGTGTTGTTAATTAAGTTGATTTATAGTAAACTTAGTTAATGATGTTAACAACAGAATGAAATGAACATTGAAAACTGAATGACAATATGTCAACGTTAATTCCGATAATTTGAGTACTTTAACGT
>NZ_PNRJ01000023.1:0-41044 GCF_011174885.1 Staphylococcus sp. 191
ATACTTACTATCTAGTTTTGAATGTATAACATTCAATTTAATCTGGTGCCAATGGCAAAGAGGTCACACCTGTTTCCATGCCGAACACAGAAGTTAAGCTCTTTAGCGCCGATGGTAGTCGGACTGACGTTCCGCGAGAGTAGGACGTTGCCAGGCAATGATAACGGAGAATTAGCTCAGCTGGGAGAGCATCTGCCTTACAAGCAGAGGGTCGGCGGTTCGAACCCGTCATTCTCCACCATTTTTTTCTTCATTACATATGGAGGGGTAGCGAAGTGGCTAAACGCGGCGGACTGTAAATCCGCTCCTTCGGGTTCGGCAGTTCGAATCTGCCCCCCTCCACCATATCAATAGGGGCATAGTTCAACGGTAGAATAGAGGTCTCCAAAACCTTTGATGTGGGTTCGATTCCTACTGCCCCTGCCATGGCGGTTGTGGCGAAGTGGTTAACGCATCGGATTGTGGTTCCGACACTCGTGGGTTCGATTCCCATCAACCGCCCTTTATTTAAAATTAATGGGCTATAGCCAAGCGGTAAGGCAACGGACTTTGACTCCGTCACGCGCTGGTTCGAATCCAGCTAGCCCAGTTACTTTTGGCGGCATAGCCAAGTGGTAAGGCCGAGGTCTGCAAAACCTCTATTCACCGGTTCAAATCCGGTTGCCGCCTCCATTGATATGACATATGCGGGAGTAGTTCAATTTTTAGAACACTTTCCTTCCCGGAAAGAGGTATAGGTGTAAGTCCTATCTTCCGCTCCATTATTTAAAATAACAATTGCATATCATGCGGGAGTAGTTCAATTCTAGAACACTTTCCTTCCCGGAAAGAGGTATAGGTGTAAGTCCTATCTTCCGCTCCATTATTTAAAATAACAATTGCATATCATGCGGGAGTAGTTCAATTCTAGAACACTTTCCTTCCCGGAAAGAGGTATAGGTGCAAGTCCTATCTTCCGCTCCATTTTCCAATAGTAGTATTGGATTTTTTTAGATTATGCCGGTGTGGCGGAATTGGCAGACGCGCGGGACTCAAAATCCCGTGTCTTCACAGACGTGTCGGTTCGACCCCGACCACCGGTATAGATTAAAGCCCTTAAACGTTGTATTTAGGGGCTTTTTATATTGCCTGTTTTTAACTGAGAATCCAGTTTAATATCAAACTGATGAAGCTCCTTTATTTGGCTCTCTTAAATAGGATTGATTATCGCAATATAGAGGTTAAGCAGCATCATGTTGCTTAATCTCTTTTTTGGGATGACTTACAGAAAGTTTCATACATAAAATGATGCGTCTGTGAATATATTAAAAGTTTGGTTCTACATTAAAGAAAAAGTTAAGTAAATGGATTTGCTTAACTTCTTTTTGATAACTCTAGTGTGTATCAATACAAAAGCACAGCTCTAAAATAAATCGAATTGAAGTTGAATTAGCTTCCTATTCTTTTTTCTTGTTTTTTATACGCTTATTGTAATCACGCTCAGACGATAAAATTAAATTGAATTTGTTTTAGTCTCATTCTCTACATATCTATTGTTAAAGGGAATAAAATAGAATTATACTAGAATTGTAATGATCATTTGAAAATCATTGAGGATAGTTAAATTCATAATGAAATGATTCAAACTATAAAGTTATTTTGAAAGGGCACAAATGTGCACTTCATTATGGGTACCGGGTTTATATAATGATAAATTTTAGTAGAGTATTAAACTTTATGAGCTTTATAGTTGATGATGAAATGACTTTTAGAAAATTTATAATACAAAAAATGATTTAAATTCTATGTTTACATATTGTTTCATTTTTTATCTTATATTATGATAAAGCTATTCTTAATAGAGGAGGACACAACAAGTGACTTCAAAAGAAAAAACAAGTAACAAGTCTTTCTTCAGTGTGATTTTAAATGCTGTTGCAGCAGGTGTGGTTATAGCATTATTACCAAATGCATTTTTAGGTGAATTGCTTAATTTTTTTAAAGAAGGTCAGCCCCTCCTTGAGCAACTCCATCAAATTGTGACCGTGATTCAGTCGTTTATGCCATTTATTATTGGTGCACTGGCTGCGCATGCGTTTAAATATTCTGGATCAGGTGTTGTATTTACTGGTACTTCAGCAATGATTGGCTCGGGTGTCATTCAATTTAAAGGGAGTCATTTTATTTTACAAGGTGTTGGGGACATTATTAATGTCATGTTGATCGTAATGCTCACTTGTTTCTTATTTAAAGTGTTAGACGGCAAATTTGGCTCACTCGATATGATTATTTTACCTATTATGATTCCTGTATTTTCAGGTATTGTCGGTCTATTAACACTGCCTTATATAAGCCGTATTACAGGTGCTTTAGGTAAAATGATTCAAACTTTTACGGAGCTAAACCCGCTTATAATGAGTATTCTTATTGCAGTAACCTTTGCGTTATTAATGGTGACGCCCATTTCTCTTGTTGCTATAGCGACGGCGGTATCGTTGAGTGGCTTAGCGAGTGGGGCAGGCAATATGGGCATTGTTGCTGCGAGTATGACATTTTTGGTTGGTTCATTGCGTGTGAATAAAGCAGGTGTTCTCGTTGTTCTTATTATTGGTGCTACAAAAATGATGATTCCTGTTTATTTCAAACATCCAATTATTATGATTCCTCTAACAATAAACGGCATCGTTTCAGGACTAATTACCTACCTTATTGGTATTAAAGGAACACCTATGTCTGCGGGATTTGGTTACTCTGGATTTGTAGGTCCGATTAATGCATTTAACCGTATGGATGGAGATCCAACAATGAATATGATTTTACTCCTATTTGGTTATTTTATTGTTCCATTTACGGTCGCGTGGTTTGTTCATCAAGTGTGTAAAAATTTTTTACCAGGTTATCGTGATGATATTTATCGTTTTGAGATTCCGAAACAATAAACACTATTCTTTATGGAATACATAAACAAATACATATAGTGCAATATAATTAGAGAGACTGAGTTGTCGTCATATAGGACGTAATCTCAGTCTTTTTTACTTTCTATTTTTCTTTACTTTCTTACTGCAATACGATAGTTTTTTTCATTTTTTATGAATTTCCCACAATTATCACCCAATTGACTTTTAATAATAAGACGGGAATGTATACAAAAATCACATAAGCTAGTGACCTCACTATAAACTGTGCGTTCTTAAAATTTGTTATTGCATAAATTTACGTAAATATGTATAATAATGAATAAATTTAAAAGGAGGTCCTGAGATGAAGTATTTGGGGAAGCTGATTACAGCACTATTTATAGTTGTGTTACTTATATGTCAATCGCCTCTTGTGCACGTATCAAAAGCTGCAAGCGAGGATCAATGGCAAGTCATTAAAAAAAGAGGTGTTTTGAAGGTTGGACTTTCAGCAGATTATGCACCAATGGAATTTGAAAGAACAGTTCATGGTGAGAGGGAATATGCAGGTATCGATATTGAACTTGCGAAAAAAATTGCCAAGGATAATGGTGTTAAATTGAAAATTGTGAATATGCAATTTGATAGTTTATTAGGGGCTATAAAAACAGGAAAAATCGACATGATTATTTCGGGTATGACGCCGACGGATGAGCGTAAAAAAGAAGTTGATTTTTCAGATAACTACATGACTGTTCAGCAAAAAGTAGTTATTCGTAAAAAAGATAAAGCACATTATCAAACTTTGGATGATTTAAAAGGGAAGAGAATTGGAGTCCAAAAACAAACGACGCAAGAAGAGTTAGCAAAAAATGAAATTGAAGATGCCGATATTCAATCTTTAACACGATTACCAGAAGTTATTTTATCATTAAAGAGTAATAAAGTAGATGCAATTGTTATGGACAGTGCTGTCAGCAAAGCTTATTTAACACAAAATGATGACCTTACTTTTTCTAACGCATCATTTGCGGATTCTGACAAACCTACAGCTATTGCGATACCTAAACATTCTCCGGAGTTAATGGATAAGGTTAATCAAACAATTGCAGATGTAAAAGATCAACATCTAATGCCAAAATACGAGAAAATAGCTGCGGATGCGATGCAAAATGATGGTAACTTTTTTTCTAAATACGGTACATTTTTTGTAACTGGTTTAAAAAGTACAATTTTGATTTCAATCATCGGTGTAATCTTAGGGGCAGTTTTAGGCGCAATCATTGCATTAATGAAAATTAGTTCAATCAAGCCATTAAAATGGATTGCTTCTTTTTACATTGAGTTTTTACGGGGAACCCCTTTACTTGTACAAGTATTTTTAGTGTTTTTCGGTACGACTGCAGTTTTGGGTCTCGATATTTCCGCTTTTATATGTGGTGCCGTAGCTTTAGTCATTAATTGTTCTGCTTATATTGCAGAAATTATACGTGCTGGTATTAATGCTGTTGATAAAGGTCAAACGGAGGCGGCGAGAAGTTTAGGTTTGAGTTACGCTCAAACGATGAAAACAGTGATTATGCCACAAGCGATTAAAAATATTCTACCTGCTTTAGGGAATGAATTTGTAACTGTAATCAAAGAATCATCAATCGTATCCGTTATTGGTGTTAGTGAAATTATGTTCAATGCACAAGTGGTACAAGGTGCCTCATTTGATCCTTTTACACCGTTACTCATTGCAGCTGTATTATATTTTGTATTAACGTTCACACTTTCACGTTTGATATATTTTGTTGAAGGGAGAATGAGAGTCAGTGATTAAAATTAAACAATTAAATAAAACGTTTGGAAACAATGAAGTTTTAGCACAGATCGATATGGAAGTTCAAAAGGGGGAAGTCGTTGCTATTATCGGGCCCTCTGGTAGTGGTAAAAGTACTTTATTACGCTGTATGAATTTATTAGAAGTTCCTACAAAAGGAAGTGTCATTTTTGAAGGAAGAGATTTAACGGAAAAAGGGACGAAAGTTGATGAACTACGTCAAAAAATGGGA
Organism: Staphylococcus sp. 191; assembly: GCF_011174885.1. Taxonomy (NCBI): domain Bacteria; kingdom Bacillati; phylum Bacillota; class Bacilli; order Caryophanales; family Staphylococcaceae; genus Staphylococcus; species Staphylococcus sp. 191. The sequence continues at coordinate 4,937 of NZ_PNRJ01000023.1, forward strand.
ATGGTTTTCCAAAATTTTAATTTATTCCCGCATAAGAAAGTAATTGATAATATTATTTTAGCCCCAAGTTTATTGAAAAAAAGCGACAAAGCATTTTTAAAGGCCCATGCGCTCGATTTATTAGACAAAGTTGGTCTTAAAGATAAAGCTGAGGCCTATCCGAATCAATTGTCTGGCGGACAGAAGCAAAGGGTTGCGATTGCGCGTGCACTTGCTATGAATCCTGATGTTTTATTGTTTGATGAACCTACATCAGCGCTTGATCCCGAAGTTGTCGGGGAAGTGTTGGCTGTAATGAAATCTTTAGCAAAAGAAGGGATGACTATGGTGGTTGTAACACACGAAATGGACTTTGCCAAAAACGTGAGTGATCGTGTGATATTCATGGCGGATGGCCATATTGTTGAAGATGGACCTTCTCATGAAGTTTTTGAAAATCCGCAACATCAACGGACGCAAAACTTTTTAAAACGTGTATTAGTTAAATAATGATGTATAAATAATTTGAATGGCGTAAGCAATGACAATAACCTAACAATGGGTGAGTATGCACGCCATTCTTTATTATTTTGTGCTTATTCGAATAAAAAGAACTTGAATGAATTACAACGCAGGTCTAGAAAGATATGTTAAAATAGTGCGGTGACTTTTAAGGGGTGAGTTTATGGATGTCTTACAATTAAAAGAAGAAATAATAGAATATGCCTACAGTATAGGTATTAATCGTATCGGTTTTACGACAGCTGATCCGTTTGATGAGTTGAAGCAAAAATTAGTGGATTACCATGCGAAAGGGTATGCATCTGGATTTGAAGAATCAGATATTGCTTTAAGAACAGAGCCTAAGTTATCATTACCCACAGCAAAATCTATTATTGCTATCTCAGTAGGATATCCAAACAAACTAAAAAATGCGCCTAAAAGTATTCGCGGAGACCGACGTGGTATGTTTGCGCGGGCCTCTTGGGGACAAGATTATCATACCATTATGCGAAAGCGTTTAGATAAGTTAGCCACATTTATCCAAGCTAAAGTGCCCGATGCAGAAATGATGTCTATGGTAGATACGGGTGTTTTATCTGATAGAGCTGTTGCTGAACGTGCAGGATTAGGATTTGTAGGTAGAAATGGTTTTGTGATTCATCCTGATTTAGGAACGTGGACCTATTTAGGTGAAATGTTAGTGAATATCCCATTTCCTCCTGATGATCCAATCATGGAGAGTTGTGGCGATTGTACAATATGTGTCGATCGTTGTCCAACTGGCGCACTTGTTGGTGATGGTCAATTAAACAGTCAAAAATGTATTAGTTTTTTAACACAAACGAAAGGCTATTTGCCCGATGAATATCGTTATAAAATTGGAAATCGTTTATACGGCTGTGACACTTGTCAGCAGGTTTGCCCTAAAAATAGAGGGATTAATATTGAGCAAGATGATATTATATTAGAACCAGAAATTTTAAAACCAAGATTAGTACCGTTATTGAAAATGAATAATAAAACATTTAAAAATACGTTTGGTCATCTTGCTGGTGCTTGGCGTGGCAAAAAACCTATCCAACGTAATGCCATTATAGCATTAGCACATTTTAAAGAAGAGGATGCGATTCCAGATTTAAAAGAGGTCGCAGAAAATGATCCGAGACCGCTTATTCGAGCAACTGCTTTTTGGGCGATTGGTCAAATTCAAGGCGATTTAGCCAAATCTTACATTATGGCACACTATGAAAATGAAGATGAAGAAGTACAAGTTGAAATGTTAAAAGGCTTAGAAATGAGGAGAGATGAATAATGTCAATTCATGTCGTATTATACCAACCAGAAATACCTGCAAATACAGGAAATATTGCACGTACATGTGCAGCAACAGATACAAAATTACACTTAATTCGACCATTAGGTTTTAGCACAGAGGACAAAATGTTAAAACGTGCAGGTTTAGATTATTGGAAATATGTTTCAATTACATATTATGATAATATTGAATCATTTTTCGAACAAACAGCGGGGCAGTATTTCTTACTCACTAAATTTGGTTCGAAAAATCATACCTCACAAGATTTTTCAGATCCTAATGAGGATTATTATTTCATATTTGGAAAAGAAACAACGGGCTTACCGGATTGGGTCAAAGAAAAATATGAAAGTACAGCTTTACGTATTCCGATGAATGAAAATGTCCGTGCACTGAATCTATCGAATACAGCTGCTATTTTAGTATATGAGGCATTGAGACAACAAAATTATCCGAATTTACAATAGTTCTGTCAATCAACATGATAAGACAGCTAGCACAAGAATTTAATTACTAAAAAGGTTATAATTGAAAGTGAACATGAGTCAGCATAATGCCTAATGAATGATGTTTTAATATATTGATAAAATGGGTATGTAGGTATTAATGTTATAGACTAGTAAGGACAATAGAGGAGTGTAAGATAATGGCAATGAATTTTAAAGTATTTAAAGATGCAGAAACAGTGGCAACATATACAGCAGATATCTTAAGAAAACAGCTTAATAATAATCCTACCTCAATTGTAGGTGTCCATTTAAATGAAGACCAAGCGCCAGTTTTAGATTATTTAAAACAAGATGTTGATCGTAATAGTGTCGACTTTAGTCAAATTCATATCTTGGACTATGATAAGCAAGCGTCATTTTTTAAATCATTAGGCGTACCAGAGAAACAAGTGCACGAAGTTCCAGATGATGACAATGTAGAATCATTTATTGCGCATCATGCTAAAACGAAAGATAATAAAGGGAAATTAACGTTACAAATATTAACTATTGATGAAAACGGACAAATTGGGTTACCAATGAATGATGCCGTAATGCCAGCGCGTGAAATCATTGTTGTAGTCACAGGCTCAAATAAAGCGGCACAAGTTCAAAAATTATATGAAGAAAATGGTAATACGAGCTTTATACCGTCAACATTAAAAACACATCGTATGGTGACTATTGTCCTTGATGAAGCGGCTGCACAAGGTTTACCAGATGATGTTAGAGCCTATTTTAATTCATTATATGCATAAATTAGAGGTGGCAATTTAATGAAAGAAGATCAAAAACAATATGAAAATGAAATGGTAGAAGGTTTTGATGATGTCGTTGAATTGGGCAAAGAGATGGAACAAATCTCAGAAAATAATGATCAAGATAAATTAAATCAAGATCATGATGCTGATATTCGATCAGATAAGTAATCTTTTAATCAAATTTACACATATTGTCTTTATAAGATGGAAAACAGGGCGAAAGTTGATTGTAAACTTTCGCCTTGTTTTGTCGTTGAGCTGTAATAAAATATGATAAAATAAGGGCGTCTATAGAAAAATTTGAAAGGTGACATACATGAAATTATATCGTAAATGGGGATTGCTACTCATATTATCAACAATCATTAATCTATTGTCTATTAAAGCATTTCCACTTGCTTTAGGAACTTTATATTTACCTGTGTTGTTCAAAGTTGTTCAACTCCAACTCAATCTATCCGATGGTCTTATTGATGACCGCGCTGCCAGTGCGCAAACTTTTGTAAGAGCAAATCAAAAAGGTATTGTTATTAGTGTGATTTGCTGTATTGCGATTACTGTGGCATTGACGCTATATCTTGCTGACTTTTATCAACAATTACAAGGTTTTTGGGGGCTATTAATCGACCTTAGTCCAATAACAATGGTGGTTGGATTGATTTTATATTTATTATCTGCAATTGCTATTGTTCAAGCTGTAAAAATTAAATTTCTTAATCATAATAAAGAAGACAAGGCATAAGCCTTACTTATTTCGTCATCCTTAAAAAAAGTAGTCTGTTACGCGTTAATTCTATTAAACGCTGCGCAAACTACTTTTTTGTTTTATCTCAGAAACAGAATTGAATGGGCATTTCAATTAATGCTATAATTTAATTGAAGAATAACATTCTAATTAAAGGGGAGCGAGATCAATGTCAGTAAGAATTGAACACGATACATTTGGTGAAATTGAAGTGCCAGCAGATAAATATTGGGGTGCGCAAACACAACGTAGTAAGCAAAATTTTCCAGTAGGTAAAGAGAAGATGCCTATCGAAGTGATATATGGTTTTGCACAATTAAAACGTGCAGCGGCACTTGCAAACCATGAATTAGGAAAACTCAGTGATGCTAAAAAAGATGCCATTATTTATGCTTGTGAACGTATATTAAAGGGTGAGTTAGATGAACATTTCCCATTAGTAGTATGGCAGACAGGAAGCGGCACGCAAAGCAATATGAATGTTAACGAAGTCGTAAGCCACGTTGCAAATGAATATTTAGCGTCTAAAGGCATCGATGAAAAAATACATCCTAATGATGATGTGAACAAATCTCAAAGTTCTAACGATACTTTTCCAACTGCCATGCATGTTGCTTTATATCATCAAGTAGAGACGCAATTAGAACCAGCAATAAAGCGCTTAAGAGATACTTTCTATCAAAAAGAACAAGCATATAAAGATATTATTAAAATCGGACGTACCCACTTACAAGATGCTACACCTATTACACTCGGTCAAGAAGTGAGTGGATGGCGCTATATGTTAGAGGTATGTGACAATTTATTAGCAGAATCTAAAAAACATATTCTCAATTTAGCGATTGGTGGTACTGCAGTCGGTACAGGTATTAATGCACATCCAGAATTCGGTAATAAAGTAGCCGCTTATATTTCAGAAAATACAGGCTATTCGTTTGTTTCTTCTGAAAATAAATTCCATGCTTTAACAGCACACGATGAAGTTGTTCAATTGCACGGTACACTTAAAGCCTTAGCTGCTGATTTAATGAAAATTGCCAACGACATTAGATGGTTAGCTTCAGGCCCACGTGCAGGATTAGCAGAGATTTCTATTCCTGAAAATGAACCAGGGTCTTCCATTATGCCGGGTAAAGTTAATCCAACACAATGTGAAATGTTGACTATGGTGGCTGTTCAAGTCATGGGTAATGATACTGTAGTAGGTATTTCAAGTTCACAAGGTAACTTTGAACTAAACGTTTTCAAACCTGTGATTTTGCATAATACATTACAATCTATTTATTTATTAGCAGATGGAATGAACACGTTTAATGATAATTGTGCAGTAGGAATTGAACCGATTGAATCACATATTGATGATTATCTTAACCGTTCATTAATGCTTGTAACTGCTTTAAATCCTCATATCGGTTATGAGAATGCAGCAGCCATTGCTAAGAAAGCACATAAAGAAGGTTTGACATTAAAAGAAGCAGCAATTCAATCCGGACATTTAACAGAAGCGCAATTTGATGAATGGATTAAACCCGAAAACATGGTTCATCCTAAATAGCTTGGAGGCATTTTTAAAGCATGGAACGAAACGGTTTAATAGATATTGGTTCGAATACGATTCGCTTGGTTATTTTTCAATATGATGAACGTACAGGGTTAAATGAAATTCAAAACATTAAAACACCTGCAAGGTTAAGTCAATATTTGGACGATAATCAGAATATGACACAAGAAGGTATTGATGTATTGACGACCGCACTGCGCAGTTTTAAAACAGTTGCAGATAAATTTAAAGTTAAACATTTATATCCTATCGCAACTGCAGCAATACGACAATCTAAAAATCAACCTCAAATTTTAAAATCAATTCAAAAAGAGCTGGGTATTAAAGTCATTGTCATTCCTGAAGAGGATGAGGCGTTTTATGGTGCATATGCTGTGACCCATACGACAAGTATTCTAAATGGGATCACAGTTGATATCGGTGGTGGATCTACTGAATTGACATTGTTCGAAGATAAAAATATTAAACAAGCCATCAGTTTTCCGTTTGGGGTTGTTACTTTAATCAGAATGTTTTTTGAAGGCAAGGAGCATAATGATAAAGATGCAATTAAAAAAATGGAGAAGTTTCTGAAAGGTGAATTTGAAAAAGTAGATTGGATTCAAAATAAAGAGGTTAAATTAATCGGTATTGGAGGATCGGCACGTAACTGTGCGCGTGTACATCAAGCAGGACATAATTATCCTATTGCTGGTGTTCATGGTTACACGATGGCACATGAAGATCTGAAAGAAGTTTATCAAAAACTGAAGAAATATACACGTGATGAATTATTAAATTTAGATGGGCTGAGCCGAGATCGTGTCGATATAATATTGCCGGCAGTTGCTGTATTTAACGTGCTTTTTGATATGATTCATGCAAAAGCATTTACTTTCTCTAGAAAAGGTATTCGTGAAGGCTTTATTATGAATCAAATTGCTAAAAAGCATAAAAATGAATTTAATAAAGCTAATGTGCTAAGTGATGCTTTGAGACACCTTGCGAACGAATACAAAATTGAAGAAACAGGTGCACAACAACGCGTTAAACTTGCACAATCATTACTTGATCAACTCTCAGAAGCCAAAAAATTGAACTTTGAGGTATCATCAAAACAAGCTTTTCTTGAAGCGGCATATATTTATTATCTCGGTAAATTTATTGATGCAGATTCAAGCTCACAACATACGTACTATATCATTGCCAATTCAAGTATTAATGGTTTATCTCACAAGGAGCGTGTACGTCTTGCGCTATTAGCAAGCTATAAAAATAAAACGTTGTTAAAAATATATAGTGATGAGACGAAATGGTTTAGTGATGATGAACTTTCTGAGATTCAAACATTGGGTGGTGTGATTAAGTTTACAAATGCTCTTAATATTTCGAATACAAATAGTGTGAGTCGCGTTGAGTTAAAACATAATAAAGACGCTTATGATTTAAATGTTTATTATAAAGGCGAACCCATCGCCGAGTCATACCAAGCCAATCGTCAGAAAAAGCATATTGAAAAAGTGCTTAAAACTAAAATTAATATTGTGTTTACAAAATCTTGAAAAATGACTTTAGATTTTTATGTTACGCTAAGAACATAAACGAAGTGATGTTTCGTAGAAGATTAATGGGGTGAACAAATAAAGTGACTATTGAAAAGGGAAGTTTTGATATTAATCATCCGGAGTATTATAACAATCGTGAAGTGAGCTGGTTAGACTTTAATTATAGAGTATTGCAAGAAGCCTGCGATCATCAGAACCCATTGATAGAGCAACTCAAATTTATTGCCATAGCAAGTTCTAACTTAGATGAATTTTTTATGGTTCGTGTTGCAGGTTTAAAAGATCAAGTTAAAATGGGCTTCGATAAACCTGAAAATAAAACACAGCTCACACCACAAGAGCAACTTAAGGAAATTGAAAAGAAAAATCGTCAGAATGTAAAATTCCAATATGAACGTTTTAATACGCTCGTAGAACAATTAAAAACACACAATATCTATTTTAGTAAACCTGAATCTTTGAGCGAATCGCTTAAAGAAAAATTAGAAAGCATCTTTTTATCAAACATATTGCCAACACTGACACCGTTGGGAATTGATGCTTATCGGCCGTTTCCAAAATTAAATAATAAAACACTCAATATATTTGTAGATATTGACACAGGTAATGAAATCAATGCAGCGATCGTTCAAATACCGACGCTTCTTAAACGATTTATTACAGTTAATGAAGGCAGCAAACAATATATTGTTTTAGTTGAAGATTTGATTTCTTTTTTCATGGGTCACCTCTTTAAAGGGTATGAAATACTGAATACCTATACTTTTAGAATTACAAGAAATGCGGATTTAACCATTCATGAAGATGGCGCAGAAGATTTACTTATAGAAATCGAGCGCTTTCTAAAAGAACGAAAAAGTGGTGCTGCGGTGAGATTGGAAATAGACAACCGTGAACCGTGTGATATGAATATGGACTGGTTAATCGATACGTTAGAGCTAGAACAGCAAGATGTCTATTACACAGACGGGCCACTCGATTTGACGTTTGTTTTTGAGTTGGTAGATCACTTATCACATAAATTAAAATCATTAACTTATCCGGCTTATACACCACAAATCCCGCAATCACTCGGACGTCATAATATTTATGAATTAGCAATGAAAAGAGATATTTTCTTCCATCATCCATATGAATCATTTGATCCAATTGTTGACTTTATTAAGGAAGCTTCAGAGGACCCTAACACGTTAGCGATTAAACAAACTTTGTATCGTGTAAGTAGTGATTCGCCTATTATCAAAGCGCTTAAACACGCTGCAGAAAATGGAAAGCAAGTGACCGTTCTGGTCGAGCTCAAGGCACGCTTTGATGAAGAAAACAATGTTCATTGGGCAAAAATGTTGGAAGAGGCAGGGTGTCACGTCATGTACGGGATGACGCACCTTAAAACGCATAGTAAAATCACACTTGTTGTCAAAAGAATTAATCATCAGTTAGTTCCGTTTGTTCATCTAGGAACAGGAAACTACAACGATAAAACCGCAGAATTATATACCGATATGGGTATCATTACAACTGATCCTGAAATTGGTGAGGATGCAATGAATTTCTTTAATTATTTAAGTGGTTATTCGGTGAAACCGGACTATCATAAGTTGATTGTGGCGCCTTATGAAATTAGAGATTCTTTTATTGAGCGTATCGATCAAGAAATAGAAAGTCATCGCCAATTTGGCAATGGTAAAATGATGATGAAAATGAACTCTCTAACTGATAAAGCGTTAATTAAAAAATTATTTGAAGCGTCTCAAGCAGGTGTAGAAGTCAAATTAATCATTCGTGGAATTTGTTGCTTGAAACCAGGGATACCTGGCGTTAGTGACAACATAGAAGTTGTCAGCATTGTTGGACGTCTTTTAGAACATTCTCGAATCTATTACTTCTATAATAATGGAGATGAAAAAATTTATCTGTCTTCAGCTGATATGATGACGCGCAATATGATTAAACGGGTTGAAATTTTATTCCCTATATTGAACAAACAAATTGCGAAGCGGTTAGTTGAATTTTTAAATCTTCAATTATCGGATAATCAAAAAGGACGTTATCAAGATGCGCAGGGTGTTTATCATTACATTGAAAATGATTTAGAACCATTGAACTCACAAGAGTATTTGATGCAAGAAGCAAAAGATTATGGCGTAAAACTTGCTGAATCAAATGTAATTAAAATGGGACAACCTGTAAAATCAAAACGAAATTGGATTAATCGTGTCAAAAATCATTTGAAGCGGAAATAATATACACAAAAGTGAATCTTTAACTTTTCAAAGAAGGGGACAGAAATCATCGTGATTAGGCTGTCCTCTTTTTGTTTACAATGTGCAAAGAAGCTAGGACATAAAATCTTTGGTAACCACACGTTTCGATAAATCGCTACTAAGAATCAAAATAGATGTTTGTAATCATCGTACCAGAAATATTGATAACGAGGCGCATGAGCATACATAACGAGATAAAGATTACAGGCTGTGTACCATTGGATAGGGAAATCATTTCATACGAGCTTTTATCATCAAAATAAAGCGCTAAGATGATTTTTAGTGAAATTCATCTTAGCGCAATTTGTTTTTAGGATTGATGTTCCAGTCTTTTAATGTTTATGTTATAAAATTGAGCGTTATTTAATATCATCCGTTGTGACAGAGATGAGTTGTTGAGTAAGTGGGTGTTGGAATTCAATTTGATAACTTTCTAATTGTAATTGTCTTAACTTAGAATCGCTGTACAACGGATCTCCTAAAACAGGATGACCTATTTCAGCAAGGTGAACACGAATTTGATGCGTACGACCAGTATCGAGTTTAAGTTTGACTTCACATACACCTTCTTTGATCATTTGTGATTCTAGAATATGTGTGACTGCACGTTGACCTGTATTCGAAATACGTCTTTTATTCGGATGGAATTTGTCTTTTCCAATCGGCATATCAATAGTTTGTGGTTTAATTGGTAATAAAGCCTTTACTTGGGCTTTATAAATGCGGTGAATTGTATTGTCTTCTAACATACGGTCGAGTATCTTTTTAACAATTGGATGTTTAGCAACGATTAATAGCCCCACTGTTTCTTGGTCAAGCCGATGAATAGGTTCTACGTAGTCACAATTTAAAGTATAGATGATATGATTCATCAAGGTGTTACTTTCTTTCAAGTCATTGGGATGTGTTTTCACACCTTTAGGTTTATATACAATCGCTAAATATTCATCTTCGTAAACAATTTGTGCATAGCGATAACTAGGTAAATATTGACTCTTCACAGGCTCGTCTGGGATTGAGACGACATCTCCCGATGAAACGGTTTGCTGAAATTGTGCGGGTTGACCATTAACAGTAATGGCTTTAGACATATTCAACAAATGGAGTTCTTTTTTAGGTAGTTTTAATGATTTAAAAATGTCTCGGATAGACATTTGATCAAACGATTCAGCAACTGAAAATTTCATAGTATCCTCCTTAATTGTTTCTATCATACCATAAATCAGTATAGTGTTGATGGTTTTTAAAGGGAAAGGGGTATGTGTATAATAAAACTAAATACATATTTTTCGCTCTTATATTTTAAATTTTAAAAAGTGGAAGAGAGGTGTGCACGAAGTGGAAAAGCCAACTCGATTAGCATTATTAAAAGAAATCGCTGAATTTCTCAATGAAGAAACAGAATTACAATCGATGCTTGATGGCGCTTTAGATTTTTTGGTGAAGGGGAGTGATTTCACAACGGGATGGATATTTTTTATTGATGCGGAAGGCTATCATACATTAGAAGCACAACGCTCGCTACCACCAGCACTTACGCATCATCATTGTAAATATATGACAGAAGGTTCATGTTGGTGTGTTCAATCTTATCATAATCAAAAATTGACGAAAGCCTCTAACATTATTAACTGTTCTCGTATTAACTTAGCCAGTCGTGAATTTAGTACAGAAACGGATAATATAACGCATCACGCGACAGTTCCGTTAAGGTCAGGCAATGAGCAATTTGGTTTATTAAATGTTGCGACACCTTTTACAACACATTACAGTGATGAAGATCTAGAACTTTTAGAATCAGTCGCTTTTCAAATTGGTTCAGCGATTAAAAGAATTGACTTGAATAACCAAGAAAAAGAGGCCGCACGTATTAATGAACGTAATCGATTGGCTCGAGATTTACATGACTCAGTGAATCAAATGTTGTTTTCTTTAAAATTAACTGCACATGCAGCAGGGCAAATGTCTGAAGAAGAAACATCTCAACGTGCTTTTGCCCAAATTGAACAGACAAGTCAAAATGCGGTTAATGAGATGAGAGCTTTAATTTGGCAATTAAAACCAGTGGGGTTAGAGCAAGGGATTGTCCACGCACTTAAAAATTATGCGAAATTAATCGATTTAGAAATCGACATTACTGTTCATGGTTTGATTGACTTAGAAAACAAAATTGAGACACATATTTATCGCGTCATTCAAGAAGCAATGAACAATACGAAAAAGCACGCCAATACATCAAAAATTACGGTAGTCCTTAATCAATCTGATGATATGCTAACCGTTGATATTTCGGACGAAGGAAAGGGGTTTGACGTTGCGCGTATCGATGTTTACGATAAGCATGGATTATCGAATATGAGGCAACGTATTAAAATGATAAAAGGAACGATGCATATTGACAGTCGTCAAGGGACATCGATTAAAATTAAGATACCACTTTAACATCAAAGGGAGGCTTTTTTATGCCTAAAATTGCATTAGTTGATGACCATTTTATTGTGCGTCAAGGCTTAGAATTTTTACTATCAACACAAAATGAAATAGAAGTGACCGGTAGTTTTGGAAATGGTCAATCATTATTGGATGCATTAAATGAAAAACAAATTGAGCCCGATCTGGTATTAGTTGATTTAGTCATGCCTGAGATGAATGGGATTACGTTAATACAACATATTAAAGAAGGGTTTCCGCGCATTAAGATTTTGGTTTTAACGAGTTATGTTGATGAAGAGCATGTTATGTCTGCAATGCGTGTTGGCGCTGATGGATATGAAATGAAGGATGTTGAACCCGAAGCATTAATGACGTCAATTACACGTGTTTTAAATGGTGAGAAAGTGATTCATGAAGATGCACAACATGTGATGGATGTTGTTATCACAAAGCCTCATATCCTTAATAAATTATCGAAACGAGAAACGGAAGTTTTAAAAGAAATGGCTAAAGGTAAGACGAATAAAGAAATTGCTGAGACATTATTTGTATCTGAAAAAACGATTAAAACACATGTCAGTCATATTTTTTCTAAATTACAAGTCAATGACCGCACGCAAGCAGCCATTTATGCTATGGAAAACAACCTCATTTAAACCGATTGAGTAACATTTGAAGAAATAACTATATTTTTGTGTTAATCGATGGTCATAGCGACTATTTTTTCACAAAATTAACGTCACAATGTATGCATTCCAAAAATTGTCTTTTGGTACATATATTGTGACGTTATTTAATGTATAGATTTAAATCTGATATATTTAGTGCAAATACGGCTCAATATGCACAATTGTTTCGACTTCGCCTAATTGTTGTTGTAACTTAGTTTCAATATGATCTGATATTTGATGACTTTCAATGACATTTAGTTCGGGTTCCACGGCAATGGTCACATCAATGAATGACATCACTCCGTGACTACGAGCTTTAATATCTCTAATTTCTTTAATTCCAGGGATAGACGAAATGATTTGCTCGATATGCTCGAGTTCATCGACGTCGTACCCGTCTGTTAAGGTTATGGCTGTTTCTTTAAAGATGTCGATACTTGTCTTCATGATTAATAATCCAATAACGATTGCAGCCAGTGTATCTAACATGGGAATTCCGATATAGACACCTAGAATCCCTATAACAGTCCCTATTGAAACTAAAGCATCTGATAAATTATCATAACTCGCTGCTTTAAGGGCATTGCTTTTGACTTTTTTTGCTAAGTTACGATTATAGAGGAAAACAGCAAACATAAGGAAACTTGAAACTACACCTACAATCAAAGCTGATTGACTCGGCTGATGAAATTGGCCTTGATAAAAATGCTTTACGCCAGTAATAATCACTTGAATACTCACAGCAAACATAATAAAGGATGCGATTAAAGAAGCGATAAATTCTGATCGATAATGCCCATAAGGATGGTTTTTATCTACTGGTTTCATAGATATATGCAGAGCGATAAGGATGGCAATTGAACTAATGACATCTGTTGCGTTATTTATCCCATCCGCTGTTAAACCGCGACTATCTGCGAGCCAACCGTATGTGACTTTTAATAAAGTTAATATAGTATATGTGACGATGCTTAAGGTTGCGCCTTTTTTTGCTTGGGAAATCCTGTTTTCTACTTGCAACAACAACACCTCTATTAAAATTGTCATCAATGAATTAATATTGAATCATAATAAAAATCATTCTCAATGTTTCTATTATCCTATGAATAGTAAGATAAATCTAGTCATTTAAAAAATGATTGCTATATTGCCAATTTTCAGATTATAATATTGTAAAAAGTAATAAGGGTGATGGCTATTATAAAATTTAAAGGGCTTACAGTCAAGATTATTGTTGCATTAGTATTAGGGATTACGATAGGCTCAATTTTTAATTTTTACGAAGGGGCAAAATTTGTATCTTTTACAGATCAATATATTTTTAATGTAATTGGTCAAGTGTTTTTAAACTTAATTTTTATGCTTGTTGTACCGGTTGTTTTTGTTTCGATTGTGCTCGGTGTCATTGGTGTAGGGGATCCAAAATTGTTAGGCGGTATTGGTTTGAAAACACTCGCATTTTTCTTAACGACGACTGCACTCGCAATCACTTTAGCAATGTGTTTAGCACTTATAGTTAAGCCAGGTGCAGGACATTCAGATTTGTTGAAAAGTAAAGAAGTAACAGCTTATCAGAAAAAGTTAGAAGGTCAAAAATCTGCTGCGGATTCTCCAGTGAATCAAACATTCGATCAAACGGTCATTAATTTCTTCCCTAAAAATCCGTTAGAAGCGATGAGTGGTGGAAATATGCTTCAAATTATCACTTTTGCAATCTTTATTGGTATCGGTATTATGATGGTAGGCGAAAAAGGACGAATCGTACATCAATTTTTTGAGCAATTTAATAATGTGCTGATGTATATTATTACAATGATTATGAATGTATTTGCGCCAATCGGGACGTTTGGCTTAGTTGCACATGCATTTACAGGTGCAGGTTTTGGCGCGATTAAACAATTAGGTCTTTATTTTATTGTTGTATTAGGTGCCTTAGTCATCCATTTCTTTGTCGTTTATGGTGGTGCAGTGAAATTTTTAGCAAAACGGAGTCCCATTGCGTTTTTTAAAGGTTTCTTTCCAGCTATTACTGTCGGATTTGGAGGTTCGAGTTCGAATGCTGCACTTCCAGTTTCTATGGAATGTACGAAAAAAATGGGAGTTCGACCTGAAATTGCTTCTTTTGTTCAGCCTTTAGGGGCAACAATAAATATGGACGGTACTGCAATCATGCAAGGGGTAGCAACGATTTTTATCGCACAATTAATGGGGGCGGATTTAACATTGTTACAATTAATTACAGTCGTAGCAGTCGCTGTTATCGCTTCGATAGGTACAGCAGGGGTACCGGGTGTTGGATTGATTATGTTGGCGATGGTGTTAACAGCAGTTGGTTTAAATCCAGCAGCCATTGGTATTATTTTAGGCATCGATCGTTTACTCGATATGTCTCGTACGGCTGTTAACATTACAGGTGATGCAGCTTGTGCTTTAATATTATCTGAAAGAGAAGGTAAAAAGTTGAAAGGGCATATGCATGTCGAGTAATTCAATACTCTCAGAACGCATATAAATAATGAAGAAGGGCACGTGTTCTATCAAAACGGTTAGTGAAAAAGCACTAACCGTTGCTTTTATAATAGAGCATTATGATATACACTGTTTTTAAATGTCCCAATTTTTAGCGATAAGCAAAGCTGGTAAACAGGATTAAAGCGTAACAAATAGAGATGATATTGAAAGAAATATATTACTTGCGTGCGTGACCAAATGAGCTAAGACTAACCATTCAAATATGATGTGTGTGATTCGATTGATGCTATTTCATTGATGAACTGCTTAAATGATGATTGCGCTACATTGAGCCTTACGGATATGCCTGATTCAGTCGCAATATTATGCATTCTTAAACCGGAATCTAAGTTGACGTATACACAAAATTCGTCCTTTTCAACTTCTATGACTGTCAATGAAATATCCGGCTCTAAGAAATAGAGTTTAGTTATAGGCGGTGTAAATTCTAGGCCTTTCAAATGTTGAATTTCATCATTGAAAATGGCTAATTCTGTTTCGATTTGTTGATTTTCAAACTGGGTCATGACCTCAAAGTAATAAATTTTGAGCTCTTCATCCATGCGTATGTTTTTTAATGTAAATGTTATAGATACGTTACTTTCTTCATAAGCATCGTCTTTTAAAATGATAACTTTAGAATTCATTTTTTTACCTCTTTTTTAGTAGTATTTATGATTTTGTGTGCCATAACCTTAATAGATTAGGCAATGCACGAACTAAAATAACCAGTGCCTAATATTTCTTTATTGTATTAAAAATTGAAGATAATAGGAATGGACGAATGAAAATTTGACAGGTCAAAGGTATTAAAATCTTGTATCTTTAATGAGATGCTGTCTGAAGTAAAAAAGGAAGCTATAACAAGCACACCGATACGGTCAATTAAGTTTCAATTGATGCTGATATTGTTGTAATTACCACTCATACAGCTAAACAAGTTCCAAAAACTCAGTAGTATTATCGACTTTTTATTGGTAGCCTCTCTCTTTTTAACATATGATACAATGTGTATAATCCATTGAAAACAGTTGCATTCCTGAATAATCCGATATTGTTCTTTATATGAAATCAAAATTAATATACGTTTGTATAAAAAATGTAAGTTTATTATAAAATGTCGAAAGGAAGGTAAATATTTTGAATCATTTAGACGAAGCTTTAAAAGAATTAGGTTGGTTAGATCTTATTTTTGTTATTCCTATGTTTTTTCTGTTTTCGTATTTACCTAGTGACCATCTTTGGCAACTTACCGTAAACATAATCATTATTACATTTTTTAGTATAGGCCTTTCGATTGTATTTCATTCATTGTTTCATAAATGGATTAAAAAAGATAAATCATAATTTCGAAATACAAGAAAAAACATGATTCATGCATAAAGAGTGATTTATTGTAAGTTGATTTAAACACAAAAGCATTATTTATTTGAGTTCGTAACACTATTAATCTGTGTTATAATAAAATTCTTAAACACATATTTTCGACATAAGATAAGCAGAGTTAGAGAAATAAAACGGCTGACATTGTATGTTAAATAAAGGTAGTAAAGATACATAGGTATTGAGCGTCATCAAGCCTAAATCCATAGCAGTACAAAATAAATTAATAGAAAGAATGCATTTCCAGTAGCATATAAGAAACAAGTTACGCAAGTGTGTATAGTACTAAACAGTATAGATATCAATGTATTCATTTTACCTGAAATAAATGTTATTAAGTTAAAATATATTCGCGATTTGCGTTAATTATGTCATTTTTATGACTTTCAATGTTTTCTAAAAAGATGCTTTTCATTTATCTTATTTTGTATTAATATGTAATTTGTGTTTCAAGAATTGTGTAGAATTGCAATGCTTGTGTGCGGATAAATTTTTATTTAAGAGAGGTAGTAATATAAATATGGATAGACAAAGTTTTACTGATTTAATTCAAACCAAATTTAAGATGGTACGTATCGAAGCGGGGTATACACAAGATACAATGGCTCAAACAATTGGCTTGTCAAAAAAGACACTTGTTCAAATTGAAAAAGAGCGTGTATTACCTAACTGGACGACATGTGTATCCATTTGTGCATTATTTAGAGATTCAGAAGTTTTAAATAGTACTTTCGGTTGTGACCCATTAGAAATTGTTCAAACAATTTCAAGAAACCAAGCTGCATATCCAAAATATTCAACAATTAGCGATATTTATTGGGATACAATTGATACTAAAGGTGGTTTCATCCTTCAATCTAATAAAGTGAGTGAACTTTATCGCGTACTAGATACAGATAAACAACCTGTTTTTGCGACGCCTAAATTGAGAGAAGCTGAGACATACTTCCAACGTAATGTTAAAGAAGATCTTATTCGCGCATAAGATTGAAAATAAATTATAATAATAGAATAAATCATCATTGAATATCTTCCTTCAAAGTATGGACTGAATAGGCATGCTTTGAAGGAATTATTTTTATCCAATATAGGTATTGAAAGGCGTCACTATCATCTCATTAAAAAAGTGTTTGAACTTATAATGATTGAGGATTATGTGTATAATAGCAACTATTAAAGCTTTGACTGCTATATTTCATATTTTATAGATTTTAAAGTTTTAAACGTTCAATAAAAACTATAGATGATGATTAATTAAGGAGAGATGAATATGCAACCGATTTTAGTTGTTGTATTTATGATAATCATAGGTGCGGTGATTGGTGGCGTAACGAATATGATTGCAGTTAAAATGCTTTTTCATCCTTTTCGTGCATATTATATTTTTGGTAAGCGCATTCCTTTTACACCAGGTTTAATCCCAAAAAGAAGAGGAGAAATTGCCGAAAAAATTGGTCAAGTCATAGAAGATCATTTATTAACTGAGGCATTAATTCAAGAGAAATTGGCTACGCCTGAGATAAAAGAAACAATGAACCAAACGGTAAAAGATCAGATTCGCCTTTTGGAAAAGGACCATGTGACATTACAACGTTTAGCTGAGCGCTTTGATATTGATATCGTCTCTTCAGGAGAAAGACAGTTAAAACGTATCGTTTATAAATCGTTAAATGAAAAGTATTTAAGTCATCAAAATCAAGGAATGAATCAATGGCTTCCAGACAAGATTCTGCAACAACTAGATAAAAAAGTTGACTCATTAGATGAATTTTTATTAACGAAAGCTAGAGATTACCTTGAATCTGAAAAGGGTTATCACGACATTACTGATATGTTAGAAACATTTTTTGTTGAGAAGGGGAAAATCGTTGGTCTACTCCAAATGTTTATGACACAAGAAGCAATTGCTGAGCGAATACAAAAAGAGTTAATTCGATTAACATATCATCCGAAAGCCAAAAACATATTGGCACAACAATTGAAGATTGAGTATGAGCGTATAAAGGTGTTACCTTTAAAAGAAATCATTCAACCGGAAGCAATGGAGCAGATTCAAATTCAATTGGCTGACTATGTCTTAAAACAAGCAAATATAACAAAACGTGCACATCAGCCACTCAATACACTTGCGCCTGAATTATTTGAAATGTTACATGAAAAAGGTGCAGAACGTATTACAGACATGATAATAGATACATTGTCACGTCGTTTGTCTCAAATTATGAAAAAAGTTAATATACGGGGACTTATTGAAGAGCAAATTAATCGTTTTGATTTAGACTATATTGAACAGCTGATATTTGAAATTGCGAATAAAGAGCTTAAATTAATCATGCTGCTAGGCTTCATTTTAGGTGGAATTATTGGATTTTTCCAAGGTTTAATTGCAATCTTTGTATAACTGTATAAAATGTGGTATCGTAAGCAAGGAAAGAGATTGGAAGAGATAGAATTCAATCTTAAATTACACAACTCAAGGAGCGAATAGAAATGGCTGTAAATTTATATGATTACGCGAACAAATTAGAACAAGCATTACGCGAAAGTGATGAGTATAAAGCGATTAAAGATGCTTATGCTAAAGTTGAAGCTGATGAAAACTCTAAAAAATTGTTTGATGAGTTTCGTGAAACACAATTAAACTTCCAACAAAAACAAATGCAAGGTGAAGAAATTGGTGAGGAAGACTTGCAAAAAGCGCAAGAACAAGCGCAACAAATTGAAAAAGACAGCAACATTTCTGAATTAATGAATGCTGAACAAAAAATGAGCCAAGTTTTCCAAGAAATCAACCAAATCATTGTTAAACCATTGGATGAAATTTACGCAAACTAATTTTTCATCGGCTACATTCTTATCAACCCATAGTGTGGGAGAGGAATTAAATGAAACATTGAACTAAGGTTTCATTCGATGAGACGGTTCGAATTGATTAGAGCAGATTTAGAAATCTAAAGCATAATGATTAGATTTCTGAATTGCTCTTTTTTTATGCCAGGAAGATGATAAAGTTCTTACAGAATGCGCTTTTGGTTCACACTTATATAACTAAAATATGATAAAATAAATGAATACATAGTCTATTAAACAGAGATGAAATTAGAAAGTAAAAAGGAGAATGCTTAAATGGTTAAATTTTTGCATTGTGCAGATTTACATCTAGATAGCCCTTTTGCCTCAAAACGCTATTTAAATCCTACAATATTGAAAGATGTCGAAAATAGCGCTTATGAAAGCTTTAAAAAAATTATAGATCTCGCATTACGAGAAGAAGTTGATTTTATGGTGATAAGTGGAGACTTATTTGATCAGCACAACCGTACATTAAAAGCTGAAATGTTTTTGAAAGGACAATTTGAACGTTTGCAAAAAGAACAGATTTTTGTCTATATTGCACATGGAAATCATGATCCACTCTCTAATCAAATCACATCAAAATGGCCTGAAAATGTCACTGTATTTTCTAAAGATGTTGAAACTTATCAAGCGATTACAAAATCCGGTGAAAATGTACATTTACATGGCTTTAGTTATGAAAAGAGCGAAAGCTATGAAAATAAAATCGATCTTTATCCAACGAATAAGGATCGCCAAATAGTACATATCGGTGTGCTTCACGGTACTTATAGTAAAGCAGAGACTGCACATCGCTACACTGAATTTCGTCTAGAAGATTTAAATGCAAAACTGTATCACTATTGGGCGCTTGGCCACATCCATAAAAGACAGCAATTAAGTGATCTGCCAGAAATTCACTATGCCGGTAATATACAGGGGCGTCATTTTAAAGAACAAGGGGAAAAAGGTTGCCTTATCGTTGAGGGAGACCATGTAGCATTGAAAACACGCTTTGTTCCGACGCAGTTTATACGTTTTGAAAGTGCGACGATTGAAATTGATTCTGTATCTCAGCAGACTTTATTTGAAAGTATTCAGGAATTTAAAGAAAGTGTACGCCATCAAGGTAGAGCATTCTACCGGTTGCAAATTAATGTTCACGGTGATGAGCGTATTGACGCACAAGTTTTAGAGCAAGTAAAAACTTTAGTTACAGAATATGAAGAAAATGAACGCCATTTTGTGATGATTGATGAATGGTTAATTAACTATTTAGAAATCCCTCAAACAAGTATCGCGAATGAGTTTTCTGAAGATCTATTAGCACAAGATGATGTCTACGAACGTGCTTTATCTGAGTTATATATGAATCCTAAGGCCTCAAAATATTTAGATCACTATCAAAAACATGATCGAAAAGCACTGATTGAACGTGCTGAAGCAATTATAGAAGCTGAACTAAAGGAGGGCAACTAAGCCATGAAGATAAAATCAGTTGAAATTTATGGTTATGGTCAATTTGTCCAACGTAAAGTTGAATTTAATCCGTTCTTCACAGAAATTTTTGGTGAAAATGAAGCAGGTAAATCAACTTTACAAGCATTCATCCATTCAATTTTATTTGGGTTTCCAACTAAAAAAGAAAATGAGCCTAGATTAGAACCTCGAATGGGGAACCATTACGGTGGGCGTGTTACATTGATTATGGATGACGGTTCAGAAGTAGATGTTGAGCGTGTTAAAGGAAGTGCTGTAGGAGACGTCAAAGTTTTCATGCCTAATGGTGCAATTAAAGACGAAAACTGGTTAAAGCAGCAACTTAATTATATTAATAAGCGCACGTATCAAGAAATATTCTCCTTTAGTGTTTTAGGATTACAAGATATCCATAAACATATGAGTGAGCAACAATTGCAAAATTTCTTAATGCAGGCGGGCGCACTGGGTTCAACTGAGTTTATTGGCATGCGTGAATTAATTCATCAGAAAAAGCAAGACCTATATAAAAAGTCAGGACAAAATCCAGAAATTAATCAGCAATTAGAGCAAATTAGAAAATTAGAGTTTGATATTAGAGAAGAATCAGCGAAGTTGGAAACGTATCAGCGTCTTACTGAAGAACATGATAAAGCATTAAGACGTTTAAAAGCTTTAAAAGAAAACTTGAGTCAACTTACGGCGCTGTTTGAAGAAAAACAAAAAGAAGTTGCATTAATTGATCAGGTCCAGGAATGGAAAGGGTTAGAAGCGGACTTAAATATTGAACCGTTAGAATTTCCAGAGCAAGGGATTGATCGCTATGAAGCAGCGAAAATTCAAGTTCAACATCTTGAAAGAGATATCGGTTTAAGAGATGAAAAGAAAAGTCAACTTGAAAAAGAAAACGATAAATTATTCGTGCCCGAACAAGATTTATATCAAAATTTTGAATGGGTAGCAAAACAAGAAGATACGATTAAGCAGAAAGCGCTTGATTTGAAACAAACCGAACGTGAAATTAATAATCATCGAATGGATATGTCTGGTCTGCAGTCCAACATAGGTTGGCAAGAAATGCATGAGAATATCGACACTTCAGAAGCACAGAAAAGCTACACTAGTGAAGTGTTACGAAATAAAAGAGACCAAAGTCAATTGTTACAACAGTTAAAAAGTAATATTGATGAAAATCAAATCGAACATCAGTCATATGAAAATGAAATTGAACAACTAGAAGAGCAGCTTGTGAGTGATGAAAATTTTGAAAAGAAAAAGATTTATGATTATCGCCTGTTAGAATTAAATGAAAAACATAATTTATTTTCGAAGATGAAAGAAGCATTCGAAATCGAACAACAACAAAAAGATAAAAAACAAAAAAAATTGAGTATTGCATCTATGATCCTTGCACTGATTTCTATAGGATTTGCAATTTTTATGTTTTTATCTCAAGCACTCGTACCGGCTGTAGTTTTAGCAGTACTAGGTGTCATATTTATCGTTGCAATTTTTATGTTCCGTACTAAACCTGTCGGTCATAATGAAAAGTTTTCACAGGAAATTACACAATTAGAACAAGAAGTACAACAACTAGAAGATAATTATGAATTAGATTTCGATTTGTCGACACAGTATCAATTACGTGATCAAATTACTCAAAGAAAGCAACAACTCGCAATTCTAAAAACGAAAAAAGATCATTTGAATATTCAAAATGAACAAGCACAAACTGATTATGAACAATCATCTCAAAGCATTTCAGAACTGAAAACCCATTTACATGTGTCTCAAAATTTATCTGATGATTTATTATTAAATGCGATTGAAACAATTCAAAAATTGAAAGAACATGCACAGCATTTAAGTACGTTGTCAGCCACAAAAACACAATTACATGATGAATTAGAGGCGTTTTATGATGAAGCAAAAACAAAAATTGGGCTAGCTTTAACACAATTTGACCGTCAGACTTTATTTCATGATGTCCGAGAATGGTTGAAAAATGCGAATCAAGATATGACAAGACATGCACATAATTTAGAACAAATTTCGCTCATCGATAACGAAATTAAACATTTGAATCAGCGCTTAAAAGATAATCAAAGTGTCATTCATAATTTGTTTGGCGCAATTGGTGCATTAGATGAAGAAAGTTATTACAGACATCATGATCGTTATCAAACTTATCATAAACGATTATCCCGCTTTAATGACTTAACCCATTTTCTTGAAAATCAAGATTATAGTTATGAAAAAAGTTCTAAATTAAGCGAAAAAACGACAGCACAACTTGATGCTGAATATCAAAAATTATCTGAGCAAATTGATGACTACAATGAGAGATATCTCACTATACAAAGTGAAGTGAGTGATTTATCTGCACAAATCAACCATATGGAAACAGATGATACATTGCGTCATTTACGCCATCAATACGAGCTCTCGAAAAATCAACTTAATGCTGCGGCTGATGATTGGGCAGCGTTAAGTTATCTTGAAGCACTTGTTGATGAACATATTAAACAAATTAAAGATAAACGATTACCACAAGTTGTTCAGGTGGCAACGAATATTTATTCAGAACTAACAGACGGCCAATATGTTCAAGTCACATATGAAAATGAACAAGTTATGGTGCGTCATCGAGATGGCCAAATGTACCATCCAATTGAGTTAAGTCAATCTACTAAAGAGTTGTTATATATAGCACTTCGACTTAGTCTGATTAAAATATTAAAACCTTATTATTCATTGCCGATTATTATTGACGATGCGTTTGTACATTTTGATGCAGAGCGTCGTTCAAGAATGATGAAATATTTAAGAGGCATGTCTGAAGAATTCCAAATTCTCTATTTTACATGTTTACGTGACTCAAATATACCAACTAAACAACTTGTAACATTAAAAAAGATAGAAACATAGAATGGGAAGGCGTTAAATATGAGAAATGTTGAAACACTACAACCTGGAGATACGGTCGATCACTTCTTTTTGATTCGCCGTGCAACTCAAGGGGTTACAGCACAAGGAAAAGATTATATGACGCTTCACTTACAAGATAAAAGTGGAGAAATAGAAGCGAAATTATGGACGGTGTCTAAAGAGGACATTCCATTACTTCAACCTGAACGTATCATTCACGTTAAAGGTGATATCATCAATTATCGTGGACGTAAACAAATGAAGGTAAATCAATTTCGTTTAGCTACTGAGCAAGATGGCATGCGTACGCAAGATTTCATAGATGGAGCCCCAATGTCTCCAGATGAAATCAAAGATGCGATGCAAGAATATATTTTTGAAATAGAAAATGCACCACTTCAAAGGGTAACAAGATATTTGTTAAACAAATATGAAGATCGTTATTTTGTATACCCAGCAGCAAGTTCACACCATCATAATTTTGTCAGTGGACTAAGTTACCATGTATTAACGATGCTTAAAATTGCTAGAGGTTTATGCGATATTTATCCTGAACTAAATCGCAGTTTGTTGTATAGCGGCATTATTTTACATGATATGGGTAAAGTAAGAGAATTATCTGGTCCTGTTGCTACTTCATATACTCTAGAAGGAAATTTACTCGGTCATATCTCTATAGCAAGTGATGATGTGGCGGATGCAGCAAGAGAGCTGAATGTGGATGGTGAAGAAATATTATTATTACGCCATTTAATTT
Source organism: Staphylococcus sp. 191 (assembly GCF_011174885.1). Taxonomy (NCBI): domain Bacteria; kingdom Bacillati; phylum Bacillota; class Bacilli; order Caryophanales; family Staphylococcaceae; genus Staphylococcus; species Staphylococcus sp. 191. The sequence goes on from NZ_PNRJ01000023.1 coordinate 29,095, forward strand.
TAGCGCATCACGGTAAATTAGAATATGGTTCTCCTAAGTTACCACAAGTAAAAGAAGCTGAAATTCTTAATTATATTGATAACATTGATGCACGAATGAATATGTTCGATAAAGCTTTTAAAAAGGTAAATAAAGGACAGTTCACAGAGCGTATTTTTGGATTGGAGAATCGTCAATTTTATAAGCCTGAAAAATTGGATTAATATGAGGTAAGCTGAAGATTGAGGTTGGGAATCATTTCCTAGCCTCTTTTTCTTTGCTCAGTATGAAGAGGGGATAACAAATTGGTGTAAATAAAAAAGACAACGTCAGCATTGTGATGTACTGACGTTGTTTTGTATTATTATGAGGCTAAATCAACCGCATATATATTACATAGCTAATTGTTGTCCTTGTCCTTGCATACCTTGTTGTTGAGAAGATTGTTCTTTTAATGCTTCAGGATTTAAAATATTGTCTTCGATTGCTTTTTTGATGTCGCGATCTTTGTAATCAACATCGTATTCTTTTAATAAATCTTTATAAGCATTTGTTAAAATTTCTGGATCTTTTTGTAGTTTATTTTGAATTAATTTTTCTTTAAGTTTAGATTTTTCTTTGTTAAAATCAGTCGGTTTATCTGCACGAATGATATGGTAACCATAGTCCGTTTTAACGATGTCAGAAATTTCGCCGTCTTTTAATTTAAATAAGGCTTTTTCAAAAGGCTTCACAGTTTGACCTTTAACAACATAACCTAGACTACCATTTTTATCTTTGCTTGAGTCCATAGATTCTTTTTTCGCTAGATCATCGAATGATTTTGGATTTTTATCAATTTCTTTTTTAATTTCTTCAATTTTCTTCTTAGCATCTTTGTCTGATAAACCTTCTTTATCGTCTTTATCTTGTTTTACTTTTATTAAGATATGTGATGCTTTTTTGGTATTATCTTTTATTTCTTTATCAGAAATTTTTACTTTGTCATTAAGTAATTCTTTTTGATAAGCAATCATTTTACGTTGCTTTTTATATTCATCCAAAGACATACCTTGTTGTTTTAATAAGTTTTTAAATTGGTCTTTACCGCCATATTTTTCGATTTCTTCATCGGTTTCTTTATCGATTTGTTTATCATTGACTTTTTTACCATATTTTTCTTCTAATATTTTATTAAGTAATACTTTAAAAGAGTCACTTGCAATTTGTTCGTTACCAATTTCTTTTAAAACGTCTTGAACTTTAACGTCACCTGCTTTAGATGAGATTAAAGTTTCTCCTTTTGAAGTAGGGGCATCATTTCCACATGCTCCGAGTAATAATGCACTTGCTGTAACAGGAATAATTAATTTTTGTATGCCTTTCTTCATCTTATGAGCTCCTTTATTTTTAAAATTAACACAAATAATATACCATAATGTCAGGCTCAGACCAACGATGAAGGGTAAATATCAGACTAAAAGATGAGAAAAAACAAAATATAATGATTTTTTTATTATAGAATAGAGAAGAATAGTGTGAAAATGTCGTTTTTGGCGTTAATGATTCAGTTGCTCAAATGATTCAATTGAAGGCGCTCATTTTACAAAATGCTTAAAAAACAAAGTCAAAGCCATCAAATCGATTAACAATTTGATGGCTTTGATGTTCAGAATGATTGTTTTTAAACTCTCGTTAATTATGAATGATAATTATGTTCTAATAGTACAAAACCGTTACTATGTTCCTCGACATAATGACCTTGATGCGAAAATAATATCACTTTGAGGTAAAGAATATCCATTACAGAATAGCCAGCGTTAAGTGCCAGTAAAAACATAAAGTAATGGCCATATTCTGGAAATGCGCGTGCAATTAAGATACAGCTTATAGTAATAACGATAAGCGGCATCAATAAGCAAATACAAAAATAGAATTTACGTACCGGTTTATCTAAAAAGATATTATATAAAGGTATCCATGATTTACGAATTAACTTATAAGTTTTTAGGTGCTTGAAATAGGGTAACACCGTCACAATATGAATCAGTTTATGAAGTGGGTATATAAGTAACATTAAGACAATAAACACTATAAAATTTTGATCTGTAAAAGGTACATTTGAATAATAATGAAACACTTCAAAACTTATAAAAAAAGTGATAACCACTGTTACAAAACTTATGAAGGCAATTCTAGGTAAACCAAATCTAGAATGTATATCAATTGAACGCAAACAGTTTAACATTTGGATACTCCTCTGCATCAGTAATATAAGGTATTATCTACCTGAATTTACTGTTCGTCAAGCAAATTTTTCCGTAAATTTTCTTGACACAAATTAACGTCATCTATGAATTCTTTGCCTTGCAATTTAGATACAAGGTAATGGGCATCGCTAAAGTTTGGAAGGTGAAACATTTCATCCTTATATTGTTTGGAAACATTATAAATATGATTTTTACTTTCATCATATTGATCAAATATCTCTTCAACAAGTTGCTTTCCCTTTTCTGTTAATACTATAAAAGTATTTCTTTTGTCACTTGTATCTTTTTTAAGTGAAAGTAATTCTTGTTGTTCTAAACGCTTAGCAAAGTTGAATGCTGTTGAAACATGCATCACGCCATATTTAGATATGTCAGAAATTGTAGCACGTTCAAAGGCATATATTGTCAAAAGAATTAAGTGTTCATTCATAGTGATGTCTGACTTTCTCAACCATGCTTGCCAATCGCTTTCTGCATTTTTCCAAAGCACTTTAGAAAGCATAGCGATTTTATGTGTGTAAAGCATCCCTTCAATTTGTTGTTGTTTGTGTTTCATGATGAGTTGCTCCTTTCTCAGACTGTAAAAAAGCATGATACCTTAAAGTATCATGCTTAAAAATATTATATCGAATAATGCACAATCACACACTAAAAATTTATTTTTTTGTTGGAAAATTTGTAATTTCTTGTCCACGATTTTGTAAATTTTCGATATGTGTTTGGATGCGTTTCACATTAGGATCAATATCCGCTTGGAATTCGCCAATCATCGTTTTTACTTCGTCTCCAATAGAAGAAGCAAAACTTTGACTTTCAGTTTTTATTTGTGTCACATAGTTTACGATATCATTGACACTTTGTTTTATTGTATCCACTTCTTGCTCTAATTCAGTTTTAGGGCGTTCAGGTCTAGGATTCGCAATACGTGTTTGACCATCTTTTTTAATCAATGCAACGCCTAATCCTGTTGCGACTCCGGCTACAACACCGAGTGTGATTCGAACGGCTTTCATAGTTTTCCTCCTCGAATGTTTTTCTTATATCTATACCCAATTCTAATGAAATTAAGCGATAGAACGCAAAATATTCATATTAAATGTGGGCGGCAATTTCTTTAGCTAATGCTGCTTTTTGAGTATCATCTATTGTGTCTTCGTGTGTATCCCACTGATAACCAAAGCCATCAATATCATTTTCATAACGAGGTATCAAATGGAAATGAAGGTGGAAAACAGACTGTGAAGCGTATTCACCGTTATTTTGAATAATATTTAAACCATCTGGACTGAATGCTGCTTTAATTGCATTGGCTACAATAGGCAATGCCTCACCAATATGCTTCATCGTTTCAGCATCTGTTTCGTAGATATTAGGAGATGGCTTTTTAGGAACAAGTAAAGTATGACCTTTAGTGACTTGAGAAATGTCTAAAAAAGCATAAACATAGTCATTTTCATACACTTTAAAACTTGGGATCTCCCCATCGATGATTTGAGAAAAAATTGTTTTTGTCATATTGTGTACCCCCGTTTCTTCATTTAATTATTATTATAGCATGTGTATCTTTTGATGTAACGATTTTATACAACGACGATTAAATAGCAATTATAACGCTGTTTTTGATACAATAAAAAATACGGAGGTGCAAGTTGATGACTGTGCATATAAAACATTTAACAGGTGGTTATGGTAAGAAGCCTGTGATTAAAAATATAAATTTTGAATTAAAAGATGGAGAAATTATTGGTTTAATTGGATTAAACGGTGCTGGTAAAAGTACAACGATTAAACATATGTTAGGATTGTTAACACCGACAGAAGGGGAGATGTCCATTTCTGGCATTGATATTAAAGAAGACATTAATGCATATAGACAACACCTTTCTTATATTCCAGAAGCGCCAGTGATTTATGATGCTTTGACGCTAAAAGAGCATATTGAAATGACAGCAATGGCTTATGGCATCGATTATGATGAGGCAATGAAACGTGCAGAGCCACTATTAAAGACTTTTCGCTTGCAAGATCAGTTATCTGTTTTCCCAAGTCATTTCTCTAAAGGAATGAAGCAAAAGGTCATGATTATTTGTGCGTTTATTGTAGAACCAGATTTATATATTATTGATGAGCCTTTCTTAGGACTGGATCCATTAGGAATTCAATCTATGCTTGATTTAATGGAATCTAAGAAAAAAGAGGGACGTACCGTATTGATGAGTACACATATTTTAGCGACTGCTGAACGTTATTGTGATCGCTTCATTATATTAGATCATGGAGAAATCGTTGCAATGGGTGACTTAGATGAATTACGTCAGCAAACCGACATGCCCGGGGCGACTTTAGATGATATTTATATACATGTAACAAAAGGGGCTGTTTCATGATGACAGCTGCAAAAGAACTGTTTCAAAAAAGACATAAAGCGCTTAGAGCTGAAAAAAATTACTATAATCGCTTCATCTTTAATGGTCATTTCAGTGTATTTCTACTCATTTTGTTTGGTGCATTTCTACTCGGCTATGGTCAGTGGTTAAAACATGTACCAAAAGATGTCAATTACGCACTTATAATCGGAATCGTATTATCAATTACGTCTTTATTTCCTTTAAAAACATTACTTAAAGATGCAGACCGTTTATTTTTACTCCCTTTTGAAAAGCAAATGCGTGTATATATAAAGGAGAGTATCCAATACAGCTATCTGGCACGTTTACCGTTACAAATCGTTCTGCTTATCATTGCATATCCATTAGTTCACACGGTATACCCAGACCGTATGCACGCTTTTATACTTGTGGTTCTAATGGCTTTTATATTTCCTCTATTAGGGTTAATCATCAAATGGCAATGGTACCGATATCGACTTGAGAATTGGTCAGTGCAATTTATACTATTTTTAATCTATCTCTCAGGTTACTATTTAATTCTGGGGCCTTTTGATATTAAAGGGGTAGGCAGTATTGTTATTTTACTTGCATTGATATTGTTATTTAACCGTTTAAATCAAAAAAGTCATTTCCCATGGGAATTTATGATTAAACAAGCCCATCAACATCAAATTAATTATTATAAATTTGTAAATATGTTTACCGATGTCAAAGGGATACAAGAGCAAGCTGTTCGAAGACGTTATTTAGATTTTCTTTTGAAAACGCCAAAGCCATTTAATGACAAACAAATGTATCCATTTCTATTTAAAAGAAACTTTTTAAGAGGGCGAGATGCATTTAATTTAACTTTACGCTTAGTGATTATCGCTATTGCGTTAATGATATGGTTAAGTCATCCAATTGTGAGTGCTATCATTGGCGGTTTATCTATGTATATTATTGTTTTACAAATGTCACAATTTTACAAGCAAGAAGCGTATAGTTTATGGCCACAAGTTTGGCCGGTTTCAGAGATGCATGTGATTGAAGGTTATCGAAAATTCCTGCAACACACAGTTTTAGTTATTGGTATTATACTAAGCATCGTTTATATCATTTTGAATGTAAGCTATTTCTACTTATTCATACTCTTTTTTATAGTAGGGTACTTAACTGTCAACGCGACAATCAAGAAGCTGAAATATCAAGAAAGTTTATTAAAAGATTAAAAAAGTCATTTGATGACATGGATGAAATGATTCATGCATCAAATGACTTTTCTTTTTATGATTCTTCAGTTGTATCCTCTTCACTAATTGGATAGAAATATTGTTCCAAATATGAAGCATGCGCACTTGAAGATCCTGCAAGGGGTCTAACACCTTCTTTTGAAAAGTGTTCACGAAATGCCGAAGATTTTTTGAAATCTTCATAAGCTTGACGTGATGTAAAACCAAAGAAAACTTTATAAATATTACTGTGAATAGGTTTTAGTAATCTAAAGCTATTAAAACCCTCACTTGAATCTAATCTTGGTACATAATTTTCAAGTTTATTTTCTAATTGATATTTATGATCCTCTGTTGTAGGGATAGAAATAAGCGCATGAAAGTTATCAGCTGATAGTGTACCTAATCTTGTTAATACGCGATAAGATTTAGGTTGTTGAAATACGGTCTCATTTTCTGTTTCATCAATCATAACGGATTGATCGTCACCTGAGAAAATAAGCAATTGATGTGATTGATTGTTAAGTTGGATTTGGTGTAAATATCCGTAAGTTCCGTATGTGATATAGAATTTCATGGTGATCGCCTCCTTATTGCATTTATTATAAGCCGTTCTCATTGAAATAACCACTATTTTATGCATGGTTAAAAAACTATTAAAGATTAGTGGAAAAAGTGTTATTTCGCGCAAAAAAGCAATGACTAAAAGCATTACAACATCAATGCTTTATTAAAAACTCGAGCCCCTTACACAAATGAAACATACACGTTTAAAATACATCTCTAGACTTTATTGATGAAGCTTCAATAATATTGAATCAATTTCCCACTCAACGAGTTTATCTCATCTTAAATCATTTTTCAATTTATAATGAATATTGAGTTTTGTTATATTGCAATTCACATCCATTTGACGTTTGAGATGCGCACGATTTGATGAGGAATGTAAATCCTCGAAAAGATTTCAAATGAAATGTAGTTTTAAATTTTTTATGACATTTGAGCCAGTTGGTAAAGTAATTAAGTCGTAATGTGATATATTAGTGAAGAATGACGTTGTTTAAGGAGGAACATATGAGTACGACGAAAAATGATACAATTTTACGCGCAATTAAGGGGGACGCCGTTCAGCATACACCTGTATGGTTTATGAGGCAAGCTGGGCGATCTCAACCAGAATATCGAAAGTTAAAAGAAAAATATTCACTGTTTGAGATTACACATCAACCTGAACTTTGTGCATATGTGACAGCACTTCCTGTTGAGCAATATCAAACAGATGCAGCTGTTTTATATAAAGATATCATGACACCTTTAAAAGGAATGGGTGTGGATGTAGATATTAAATCTGGTATTGGCCCTGTGATTGCCAACCCAATCCGAAAGATGTCTGATGTAGAAGCCTTGGGAAAGGTTGATCCTAAACGAGATGTTCCTTACGTATTAGACACTATTAAATTATTAACAGAAGAAAAATTAAATGTTCCACTGATTGGCTTTACAGGTGCACCATTCACATTGGCAAGTTATATGATAGAAGGCGGACCTTCTAAAAATTATAATTTGACTAAGGCATTAATGTATAGCGATGAGGCAACTTGGTTTAAATTGATGGATGTATTAACAGAAATGTCTATTACTTATGTAGGTGCACAGATTCAAGCTGGGGCACAACTCATTCAAGTTTTTGATTCTTGGGTAGGGGCCTTGAATCAAGCAGATTATGATTATTACATTAAGCCTTGCATGGATAAATTGCTAAAAGGGATTAAAGCCTACAATGTACCAGTGATTATGTTTGGAGTGGGTGCGAGTCATCTTATTGAGTCTTGGCATTCATTACCAATTGATGTATTGGGCTTAGACTGGCGAATCACTATCAATGAGGCGAAAAATCGAGGTGTGACTAAGGCAGTACAAGGTAATTTAGATCCTAGCATCTTACTTGCACCATGGCCTGTCATTGAATCTCGATTGAAGCCGATTTTAGATCAAGGGATGGCTCATGGGCGCCATATATTTAATTTAGGGCATGGTGTTTTTCCTGAAGTGAAACCTGACACATTGCGTCGTGTATCGCAGTTTGTTCACGATTATACGAAGCAAAATTAAGAGAATCGAGTATATAAAGGACGGATTAAGATGAAAAAGGAAATAGGTTTATTAGTGATGGCTTATGGGACACCTTATCAAAAAAGTGATATTGAACCCTATTACACTGATATCAGACATGGTAGAAAGCCGTCAGATGAAGAGTTGGAAGATTTGATTTCACGTTATGAGGCGATTGGGGGATTATCGCCGTTAGCAGGTACAACTGAACGACAAGCAGAAGCATTGCTAGAAGCTTTAAACAACAGCTATGATGATATTTCATTTAAGTTATATATCGGTTTAAAACACATTCATCCTTATATTGAAGATGCCATTGACAAAATGCACAATGATGGTATTAAAGAAGCAGTAACGGTCGTATTAGCGCCGCATTTTTCAAATTTTTCTATTGCTTCTTATAATCGCCGTGCACAAGAGAAAGCAGACCAATATGGCATTCAATTACAACATGTAAATCATTATTATGCGCAACCGAAATTTATTGATTATTGGACAATGCGCGTGAATGAAACTTTAGAAAATATTCCTAAAGAAGCACATGATCAAACCGTGCTTATCGTTTCTGCGCACAGCTTACCTGAAAAAATGATTGTAGAAAATAACGATCCATATCCATTTGAATTAAATGAAACAGCGAAACTGATTAAAGCGCAATCTTTGATTCAAAATGTTGCAGTTGGATGGCAATCAGAAGGTAAAACGGGGACGCCTTGGCTTGGGCCTGATGTACAAGACTTAACAAGAAGTCTTTATGAAAAAAATCATTATCAACACTTTATTTATACACCAGTAGGGTTTGTAGCTGAGCATTTAGAAGTATTATACGATAATGATTATGAATGCAAGGTCGTATGTGACGATGTCGGAGCCACATATCACCGCCCACCTATGCCAGACACACATCCTCTATTTATTGGAGCAATTGTGGATGAAATTTCAAATATCTTTTCGAAAGCGTGATGAAAAATGACAAAAGTTGCAATCGTTGGCGCGGGTATTACTGGATTAGCGAGTGCATATTTTATTAAAACGCAATATCCTCAAGTCGAGATTACTGTTTATGAAGCAACGAATCGCGCAGGGGGCAAAGTTAAAACAGTGCAACGTGATGGCTATACCATTGAACTTGGGCCAGAGTCATATTTGGGACGCAAAACCATTATGACTGAAGTAGCAAAATCAATCGGTATGTCAGATGAAGATATTGTCACTAATGAGACAGGTCAATCTTATATTTATGCGCATAATCAACTATATCCCATACCTGGAGGCTCTATTTTAGGTGTTCCAACGGACTTAAAGCCTTTTATGCTGACAAAGTTAATTTCATTTAAAGGAAAACTTCGTGCGTTGAAAGATCTTTCTTTAAAACCAATCGCAATGGAAGATGAAAATGATATTTCAGTTGGCCACTTTTTTAGAGCAAGATTAGGGGATGAAATGCTTGAAAACTTAATTGAACCGCTTTTAAGTGGTATTTATGGAACAGATATTGATCAGTTAAGTTTAATGAGTACATTTCCTAATTTTAAAGCTTTAGAAGAAAAGCATGGAAGTATTATTAAAGGTATGCAACAAGTTAAAAAGGAAAGACAACAACTTGCGCATCATAATCAAAAAGGACCACAAGGCCAGTTCAAACAATTTAAAAAGGGTCTCAATGATTTTATTAATCAACTAGAAAACTGGTTAGTTAATCAAGATGTGAATTTTGAGTATGAAACAAAAGTTCATGATTTAGTGGCAACCCAAAAGGGTTACTTTGTTGAACTAGCGCAAGAGGAACGTGTATTTTATGATGGCGTTATTGTAACAACACCACATCAATCGTTTAGAGATTGGTTTAGTAGTGATCCGAAATTTGATTATTTTTATCAACTTCAAGCATCTTCAGTGGCAACTATAGTCTTTGCTTTTGATGAAAAAAATATTAAAAACACATACAATGGTACGGGTTTTGTTATTGCAAGAACCAGTCAAACAGATATTACGGCATGTACTTGGACGACAAAAAAATGGCCCCACACAACACCAGAAGGTAAAGTATTGATTCGTGCTTATATTGGTAAACCAGGTGACAACATTGTTAATGAGAAATCGGATGAAGAACTTGTTGCTATAGCTAAAAAAGATTTATCACAAATGATGACATTTTATGGCGAACCCGATTTTACTATTGCTAATAAAATGCCTTATGCGAGTCCTCAATACCTTGTGGGCCATATCGGTAAAATCAAAGAAATACAGCAACATATTTATGAGAATTATCCACATTTACAAATTACGGGTGCACCTTTTGAAGCGGTAGGATTACCTGACTGTATTCAACAAGCAAAAGATGTGGTTTCTAAATTATTACCGAGATTGGTTTAAAGATTGTTTTTAAATTTAGGGGATTGTTTTAATATGCCTAATAGCTGTCCTGTGATTAATTTTAATTGATCAATTTTTAATGAGAGGTGTTTATCATTTTCTAGTGATTTACACCTATTTTTATTTGCAAAGCGTCATTTTATAGTGATCAAATGACAAAAATCGTTTGAAATGTATGCTGTGAGCGTCAAAGTAACTATACCAGAATTCATCAACGGCGCATCTACCATTTTACTTACCCAACCGTTGAGACGTGAATATATCGTATCCGCATGGTAAGATATTTATTATTGGCGCAGTAAAAAAGGAGTTTTGAAAATGACAAAAGTTTATATTGTTCATGGGTATCAAGCAGATTCCACCAAACATTGGTTTCCTTGGTTAAAGCAATCTTTGGAGTTGGAAGGTCATGAAGTAGAAATTTTGAATTTACCTGATTCAAGCCATCCTAAAGTTGATGTATGGTTAGATTATATGAACGAAAATGTAACAGAAGTGAATAGTGATACAATTTTCGTCACACACAGTTTGGGTGCTATTACAACGCTTAAATTTCTCAATGATTTAGATGTTAATCATATTGGAAGTCTAGCTATTGTATCTGGTTTTAAAGATGGTATTTCTGACATGCCTGAACTCGAACCTTTTGTCCAACAAGATGTAGACTTTGAAAATTTACAAAACAAAATACTACATAGATTCGGTATCGCTGCTAAAAATGACACAGTGGTACCTTATGAAGCAACGAAGCGCTTATGTGATGCGCTAGATGCCAAATTTTACTTACAGGAAGAGGGCGGACATTTTTGTGAGCAAGACGGCTTTGACTCTTTCTTATTTTTAAAGAAAAAAATATTAACAAATTTTGATTAATAGATTAAAATTTGTACAAATTCTGAAAATAAAGGGTTATCGCTTGAATTATTAGGTTAACCTAAATATAATGTTAGGTGTAGAATTCATTTTATTTCTACATAATGTTTGTATTCTCCTAATCATGTTTAAGATTCCATTTACTCTCAAGGCACTCTTATTCGCCTTGAGAGTCTTTATTTTATGAAAAAGGGGGACATGCATTTCATTCTTAAGGGATGCATTCAGTATTAAAGTTTTAGTTGATCCAAGATTAAAATGAGCACCAAAATAAAGCATTTAGCGATCAGGATTGGATGAAGTGTTATTTTTATAGTTCTAGATTTGTAAAAAATCCTAAAAATGATACACTGAATAGTAAAATTAAATCGTTTTGACTGTGTTACTTCCTCCCTTTACTTATTGATTTACTTAAAAGGGTTGATATTACACAAATTTTTGTAAGAAAGCCGTTGACGTTTTTAAGCGTAAACTATATACTTAAAAAGTCGTTAATATTTCTATTCTTTTGGCTCCTTGGTCAAGCGGTTAAGACACCGCCCTTTCACGGCGGTAACACGGGTTCGAGTCCCGTAGGAGTCATTAATTCCAATTATTTTAAATCAACAATTTTTTAAAAAAATTAAAAAATTGTTGACATTAAATTAACAATTTGGTATGATAAATAAGTAAGTTGTTTTGAAATAATATTAGCGCGGGATGGAGCAGTTCGGTAGCTCGTCGGGCTCATAACCCGAAGGTCGGTGGTTCAAATCCGCCT
>NZ_PNRJ01000024.1:0-25452 GCF_011174885.1 Staphylococcus sp. 191
TAGTGATTTATATAAAGACTTCCCAGTGTATCAAATCAACAAAGGCGACAAACTCGCACAGTTATTGATTGTGCCTATCATTACGCCAGAGTTAGAGCAAGTGGAGGAGTTCGACAGTGAGTCAGCAAGAGGAGAAAAAGGGTTCGGGTCAAGTGGATTCTAAAGACATACTAACTAAAGTGAAAGAGGTGCTGAGGAAGTGACTCAATACTTAATCACTACATTTACAGACTCAACAGGTCAAACATTCACAGAAGCAACTAAAGCCAGAGAGAATCAGTCTTTTGAGGTTGTGGAAGCAGAAAGTAAAGAGGAAGCGATTAAGAAGTATGAGAGCCCTAAAGTTAAACAGCAAGTTATTGCATGCAATATGCCGGATTGGGCTTAATAAGGAGGAAACAGAATGATTAAACGAACAATCAACTTATTAATCACATTGGCGTTATATGAGTTAGGTACGTACCTAACGGAACAAGCAATCATCATACTAACAGCTAACGATGACGTAGACGCATTTAATGAATATGATCATATCGATTTAAACGATATACGTGCGGAGGTGAGTGGTTAATGGTGTGGTTGGTTATTATGCTTATCTTTGTATCGCTCTTACTCGTAGGTAGCATGATTGAAAATGCTAATTTGAAAGGTGATTTGAAAGCTAAAGGATATGAGGTTGAATTGTTGCGTGACAGAATCAAGGAGCGTGAGTAAATGATTGAATTGATTGAGATGTATAGAACTAATAAATTAGAAATAGAAAGTTTAAAACTTAGAAAAGACATTTGCAACGATGAAATAGAGAATTGGGGAGCGGTTAGCGTTAACGATAAGGCTAGATTAGGTAAAAAACACGACTTTTTATCACGTATCAAGCAAACAGATAATGTGGTCGATGAAATCAACGTGATCAATGAGAGGTTGCAAACTTTAAAAACAAGACAGAAAAAGATTATTGATGTTATTGATAAATTTGAGGGATTAGAACACAAGATACTGAAATTAAGGTTTATTGAAGGGTATAAGTTAGCAGACATTGCTGAGTCTCTAGGATACTCTGAACAGTACATTAAAAACAAACATTCTGAGCTGATGAAAAGAATAGAGTTTAAAACGTCACATAAAAGTAAGGTACTTTAACGTTATTTACGATATTGACGAATTACATTATATTAATAGTGTGCAGAAATGTACGACGATGATTCTTTCGGTTTTGTTGATTCCCATACTCCTTTATTGATATTAATTGAACGTTAAGGCGCCCTAGAGGCGTCTTTTGTGTGCTGATATGAGCTACATTGAATGTGGTTTATATGAGTGCATAACTCAAATAAAATACTCAAAACAAAATCATTAGGCGCTGTTACCCTTTGCAGCGTCTTTTTTGGTATAATTATCTTATAAAAAGGGGGTATTTCTATGTATCATGTATACATGATGGAAATTAATAAAAAAGAAGTACACATCAATACAGAAGTTAAAGTGGAATCTATAAACAGAGAAAAAGAGATAATAATGTATGTTTATAATGAAACACAAGAAAAATATGATTCACGTAAAAAGTTTTTCAACGAATTAAGACATAGCGAATTAGTTAGTTTTGTACTAAAAACACACGATGATGATGAAATTGATTTAAAAAAACTGATAATAGATAACGGGGCTTTAACTATAGACAAAATTCAAAAAGAAAATGAACATTTAATATTTAAAGTGATTATTAAAAAGAGTGATTTTAAACCGCGGAACTATTTTAAAAAATATTAGTATTATTTGCGTAGAGTGCTTTTACAAGTGCTCTTTTTTAATATATATATATGCAATTAGCTTGAGAGTTGGTGGTAAATGAGATGAACGAATTGAATAAACGACAAAGAACATTCGCAGAGGCTTATGCGATACCTGGTACAGAGTGCTATGGTAATGCTACTAAGTCGGCGATTAAAGCGGGGTACAGTGAAAAAACAGCATACTCGCAAGGGCAACGGATGTTGAAGAATGTTGAATTGTTGGATTACATCAAGGGGGTTGAGCAAAGACTCTTCGATGAAAATATAATGAGTGGTAAAGAAGTGTTGTATCGATTGACAAAAACAGCAAGAGCAGAACATACAGAAGTAGAGGCAGTTGTAACTAAGACTGGTGATTACAAAGAAAACCCTGACACCGGCAGAATGCAATTAGTTTATGACGAGGAAGTTCAATTGGTATCTAAGCCGCCGAAAATCAGCGACCAAAACAAAGCGCTCGAACTTTTGGGTAAGCATCACAAGTTGTTTATTGATAAGCAAGAAGTAGAACACAAACTACCGATGTTTGTCGAAAATATTCCGGAAGAGGATTAACATGCATAATGTAATTGATCTAAAGTCGAAAATCGGTGGCGGATACAACAAGTTTTGGAATAACAAAAATTTTTATCGTGTCGTTAAAGGTAGTCGAGGTAGCAAAAAAAGTAGAACGACAGCATTAAACTTCATCTATCGTCTTATGAAGTACGAATGGTCTAATTTGCTTGTGGTGAGACGTTTTAGTAATACAAATAAACAATCGACATATACAGATTTAAAGTGGGCAACTAATCAATTAGGGGTTGCTCACTTATTTAAATTTAACGAGAGTTTGCCCGAAATAACTTACAAACCAACAGGGCAAAAGATATTATTTAGGGGATTAGATGACCCTTTAAAAATCACATCTATTACGGTTGATGTGGGTATTCTTTGTTGGGCGTGGTTTGAGGAAGCATACCAAATAGAAAATTTTGACAAGTTTAGTACAGTAGTAGAATCGATACGAGGAAGTTTAGATGAACCTGAATTTTTCAAACAAATTACAGTTACTTTTAACCCTTGGAGCGAAAGACACTGGTTAAAACCAACATTTTTCGATGAAGATACACGATTGAAAAACGTATATAGCAACACTACAACTTTTAGAGTTAATGAATGGTTGGATAAAGTCGATGTAGATCGTTATGAAGATTTGTATCGAACTAATCCACGACGAGCGCGCATAGTGTGTGACGGTGAATGGGGAGTAGCTGAAGGTCTTGTATATGATAATTTCGTTGTTGAAGATTTCGATTGGTTTCAAATATACAAAAAGACTCAATTCAAAGTGCACGGTATTGACTATGGTTTTACGAATGATCCAACTGCATTAGTAAGTGCTGTTGTTGATTTGGATAACAAAATATTGTGGTTATATGACGAGCATTACGAAAAAGGCATGTTATCCGATGACATTTACAAAATGATTGTCAAAAAAGATTTGGAAACGGCAGAGATAAAATCAGAAAACGACATGCGAATGATAGCAGAGTTAAAAAATAAAGGTGTAAAAAGGATAGTACCTGCAGTTAAAGGCCCACATTCTATTATGCCAGGCATTCAATACGTTCAAGGTTTCAAGATATATATATACATCCTAGTTGTGTTCACACGATAGAGGAATTTAACACGTACACCTTTGAACAAGATAACGAGGGAAATTGGATAAACAAACCTATCGACAAGAACAACCATGCACTCGATGCGCTAAGATACGCGTTGTCTGATTTGATATTTAAGTCTAAGAAAAATGACAAAAATACATTACGCAAGATTAAAAGTATGTTTTAAGGAGGCTATCAATGACTGTATATACAATCAATAACATCAATACAAAGTTTTCACCTCTTGCAAACGATGATTTTGTTGTCAGCGATTTAGTAGAATTATTAAAAGAGGAAAACCTCAGAAACTTCATAAGCAGACATCAAGTTGAACAAGTACCACGTTTAGAAATGCTAGAAGCCTATTACTTGAACAGAAACACCGACATTCTAGCTGGTGAACGTCGATTGCAAAAATATGGGGACAAGGCTGACCACAGAGCAGTACATAATTACGCGAAGTACGTGTCACGTTTTATCGTTGGTTATCTCACAGGAAACCCTATAACAATTACACATCAGGACAATCAAACGAACGACAAAATCATTGAGCTGAACGATTTGAATGACGCTGATGAGGTTAACAGTGATTTAGCGTTGAATTTGTCTATTTATGGACGCGCTTATGAGATTGTATATCGTGATTTTGAAGATAAAGACACATTCAAAGTGTTAGATCCTAAAAGCACTTTTGTAGTATATGACCAAACGTTAGATAAAAAAGTCGTTGCAGGCGTGAGGTACTTTGAAAAGCAAGATAAGGACAAAGTACCAGTTCAGCATGTCGAAGTATATACGACAGATAAAATTTACTATATTGAAATTAAAGGTGGCACATATCATCGTGTAGAAGAAGTAGAACATTACTACAATGATGTGCCAATCATCGAATATCTAAATGACCAGTTTAAACAAGGTGACTTTGAGAATGTTATTACTTTAATTGATTTGTACGATAGTGCGCAGTCTGATACAGCTAACTACATGACTGATTTAAACGATGCTATGCTTGCCATTATCGGTAATGTAGATTTAGACGGAGAAGATGCAAAAGCGTTTAGAGACGCGAATATGATTCATTTACAGCCCGGTACAAACGCGAATGGCTCAGAAGGTAAGGTAGAAGTTAAGTATGTTTATAAGCAGTATGATGTTGCTGGCGTTGAAGCGTATAAGAAGCGATTGCAAAACGACATTCACAAGTATACAAATACGCCTGATTTGAATGACGAACAGTTTAGTGGTGTTCAATCCGGAGAAGCTATGAAATACAAGCTATTCGGTCTTGAACAAGTCAGAGCGATTAAAGAGCGATTGTTTAAAAAAGGATTGATGAAGCGGTATAAGTTGTTATTGAACAATGTTAATTTGACGGGATTAAAGCAACATAATTACGCAGATCTAACAATTACGTTTACGCCTAACTTACCAAAGTCTATGATGGAATCTATCAATGCGTTTAACGCGCTTAGTGGTGGTGTATCTGAAAGCACACGTTTGAGTTTGTTAGACTTTATCGATAATCCTAAAGAAGAACTCGATAAGATGCACGAAGAAGAAGCGCAACGAGAGAAGCAAGCGGATAAGCGAGGATATGGTGAAGCTTTTGAAAATCATGCGAATGTAGATGATTCTAATGGCTGATTCACTCGATTACTGGTTAGAGCGTGCGCAAAATACTATAA
Source organism: Staphylococcus sp. 191 (assembly GCF_011174885.1). Taxonomy (NCBI): domain Bacteria; kingdom Bacillati; phylum Bacillota; class Bacilli; order Caryophanales; family Staphylococcaceae; genus Staphylococcus; species Staphylococcus sp. 191. The sequence continues at coordinate 5,122 of NZ_PNRJ01000024.1, forward strand.
ACAGTGAATTGATAGAAGATGCAAAGGCAGCGGCTGAATTACAACGTATAGTCACATTGATGTATGCTGAGATTGCAAAGGAACTACTTGCATTTTACGCTAAATACGCGACCGCTGAAGGTCTTACGATTGCCGAAGCTAAGAAGATCGTTGATGAATTTGATGTCGTCGCTTTTCAGAACAAAGCTAAAGTGTTGGTTAAAAACAAGGACTTTAGCAAAGAAGCAAATAAGCAACTTAAAAAGTACAATACTAAGATGTATGTATCGCGCGAAAAGTTGTTAAAACAGAATCTTGATTTGTTAGTGACCGAAACAAGCATCAAAGTAGAAAACCACATAGAAAAGTCGTTGGTTAAAGCTATTGATAGAGAAGTAGAGCGACAATCAGGCATTTTAGGTACTGACATCAATGTTACTGACAAGAAGATTAAGGCAGTTGTTAATAGTAACTTCAAAGGTGTTACATGGTCAGAACGCTTGTGGGACGATATGGATCTAGTGCGCAAGGAAGTCGAACGAGTTGCAACAAATGTTGTTAACAGAGGTCGACACCCGAACGAATACGTTGCTGACTTCAAAAAGAAAACAGGTGCTACAACACATGATGCTAAACGTTTACTTGTTACTGAATCAGCACGTGTGCAAACGGAAGCACAAAAGCTGTCATACCTTGAAACGCTCGGCGAAGATGGTGAATATGAATTTGTTGCGAAACGTGATGAAAAGACATCTAAAGTGTGTCGTCATCATGATAAGAAAGTATACAAAGTCAAGGACATGACACCAGGTGTTAACGCTCCTCCTATGCATCCACATTGTAGAAGTACGACGATACCACATATAGGTAACTGGCGTGATGATTTCTTTAAGAAGCGGAAGGGTAAGTATAAGTTAGACGAAGAGGAAACGACACAACTTTTAGCTAAAAAAGAAATGACGGATGCCATTGATAGTGGTAAAATAAAAGTTGAATTAAACCCTAATAAACAGAATAGACATCAGTTAGGTCATCAATTGTATGAAGATTATAAGAAAAAGAATTTACAAAAAGGTAAGGAAATACCTAGTTACACTATATTAGAAAATAAACAATTAGATTCGTTGTTATCACAAAAAATTGGGAAGGGTCGCTTATTAACTAAGCGTAACGGAGAATGGAAAAACAAGGAAGTCATTGATTTTGGTGAAATCATCGGAAATGACTATATGGATGGCGAATGGAAAGAAACGAAATTTGGAACTGTGCATTATTCAAAAACAGGAACGCACATCATACCAAACGGAAAGGAAGACAAATGATGAAGTTGTGGACTTATGTCGGCAAAAAGGTATCAATAGAATTTATTGACGGTCAGCGATTAACAGGAAAAGTTACGAACTATGATGACGAAATAGATAACGAAAGTGGAGAAGACTCTATTCACTTTGAATATGGCAATTCATTATATGATATCGATGAAAGCGAAATAAAATCAATTGAAATTTTAGATTAAGCACCTAACCGATAATAATGGTTGAGGTGCTATTTTTATACGCATTTTTAAGCTACTGTGCTGCAGTGGCTTTTTTTATTGCCCAAAACGTGCTCACGGCGTTAAAAGGTGCATGGATAGCAGTCGACAGACTTAAAATGGAGGTATATCTCATGGAAGAAAATAAACTTAAGTTTAATTTACAGTTCTTTTCGGAAGAGGAAGCGGACGACGAAGGTGCTAACAAAAATACTGAAAATGAAGAACAGAACAAAAAAGATGAAGTAACTTTCACAGCCGAGCAACAAAAGAAAGTCGATGAAATCATTGAACGTCGTGTGGCTCAAGAGAAGAAAAAAGCTGATGAGTATGCGAAAGAAAAGGCCGAAGAAGCTGCTAAATTAGCAAAAATGAACAAGGATCAAAAGGCCGAATATGAACGCGAAAAGCTAGAAGCAGAATTGAAGCAATTGCGCGCTGAAAAGGCTATGAATGAGATGCGTTCAGAAGCCCGTGTGATGTTCAAAAACAAGGAAATCGACGTAAGTGATGAGTTACTAGACATTGTTGTGTCTGATAGCGCTGAAACGACAAAAAACAACGTTTACAACCTTACAAAGATTCTTGATGAAATGGTTCAAAAGAAAGTGCAAGAAACATTACGACAAAATTCGCCTAAATCTTTCAGTAAGTCAGGATTGAGTCGGGATGAAATTCTTGCGATTAAAGACGATAGCGAACGACAAAGTGCTATCGCACAAAACATGCACTTATTCAACTAAAAACGGAGGTAAATTTTTATGGCAGCAGAAAACAATTTAATTAATGTGGAAGCATTAGGAAAGGCGAAGTCTATCGATTTTGCTAACAAATTAGGTGTGGGATTAAACAAGTTATTTGAAGCATTAGCGATTCAAAATAAAATCCCTATGAATGTAGGTTCAGCGCTTAAACAATATCGATTCAAAGTAGAAGATTCTGAAAAACCAAACGGAGATGTAGCAGAAGGTGACGTAATTCCGTTAACAAAAGTGATGCGTGAACAAGTGGATATTACTGAATTACAGTTTGCTAAATATCGTAAATCAACATCGGCAGAAGCAATTCAAGCGCACGGTTATGATTTAGCTATTAATCAAACTGACAACGAGATGATTAAGTATGTTCAGAAAAAATTCCGTGCTAAATTTTTCGGAACGCTAAAATCAGCAATTGAAAATGAAAAACGTACAAACAAAGCGAAATTAAGCGCTAAAAACTTACAAGGTGCTTTATCTAAAGGACGTGCAAACTTGTCTGTGTTATTAGACGACGAGATTACACCTATCGCTTTCGTAAACCCCAATGATACTGCTGAATATTTAGCAAACGGCTTTATTAACTCAACAGGTGCGCAATTCGGTGTGAACCTCTTAACACCTTATGTAGGCGTTAAGATTGTAGAGTTTGCAGACGTGCCACAAGGCGAAGTGTGGATGACAGTGGCTGAAAACTTAAACGTGGCATATGCTAATCCACGCGGTGAGTTAGCACGTGCATTTGCTTTTTCAACTGATGCGACTGGTTTCGTTGGTGTGTTACATGACATTCAACCACAACGTTTAACATCAGACACTATTTATGCATCCGCTATCTCAATGTTCCCAGAAAACATCGACGCGGTTATTAAAGTAACTATCAAAGCAGACGAAGTGAGTAATTTACCCTCGTAAACCCCAAAAAATCGAAATCACACCGAACGCAAAATCGGTAAATATTTCGGTTGAATAGGGGATTTCAAAATTGAGTAGGAGGTATTTAAATGACCAGAAAACTAAAGTTATACAGCAATGATGAAGTTGTTGCATCTGCAGAGGGAGATGGACGTGTTAACGTAAGTCTTTCAGGCTTAGAGCCTGCAACAACTTATCCTAAAGGTAAATACAAAGTTGCTTTTGAGGAAAATGGTAAAGAATCAGAAAAAGTTGATGTACCTGAATTTACTACAAATTCAATTCTAATCACAAGCATTAGTTTTGTTCCTGAAAGTAAAACGATTAGCAATGGTACAAATGAACAATTAGAACCTAATATATCGCCATCCACAGCAACTGATAAATCGTTAAGTTATGCATCTAATGCACCTGAAACCGTATCTGTTGATGAAAACACAGGAGTGATTAATGCATTACAAACTGGTGAAGCGGTAATTACAGCGACGACAAAAGATGGTAGTAATAAAACAGCACAAATCACTATTACAGTTGAATAGTGGTGATTAAGATGAGTTACTTAGACGACGTTAAAAGTCGTATAGGATTGAATGATAGCGAGCAAGATAAACAGCTAAATTCTATCATCGACAATGTTGCTGCTGAATTGTTATCGAGATTGCCGGTAGACACAATTAGCATTCCTGACAGGTTACGATTTATAGTCGTTGAAGTTTCAACAAAACGGTACAATCGTATCGGTGCAGAAGGTATGTCTACAGATTCGCAAGACGGTCGTAGTAATAGTTTTGAGCGTAATGATTTTGAAGAATATCAAGGTATTATTGATGCTTTGTATCCTAAGCTTGATTCAAGTGAGCGAGGGAGCGTGAATTTCTATTGAGGTATTCAGAACGAGTCGACCTTGTCGTTGAAGAGCGAAGTAAATATAATCCTTTGACCAAAAAGAAAGAAGCCAGTTACAAAACATATACAAAAATACCGTGTAATGTTAATAGATTGTCGAGAGAGCGTACTCAGCTCGAATTTGGCGAAATGGCTAAAGATGTATCGGTAGTGCGTTTGCCTAAACAATTAAAATTCGAACCAACACACGTCTTGTTAAAAGGCAGAAAATACAAAGTCATGGATATCCGTGTGTACGATCATAGCACTTCACTTTTTATAAGCGAGGTGCTTTTTTAATGCAATCTAGAGGGTTTAAGGGTTTAATGAGTCACCTAGAAGAAATGTACGATGACATAGATGATGATGTTGATGAGATTCTAAAAAACAATGCTATTGAAGGTATTGGAATTGCAGTATCTAATGCTAAAAAAGTGATGAATAAGGGTTATTGGACTGGTAATCTAGCTAGGTCAATAGAAGTAAAAAAAGTGGGAGAACTACACTATCGTGTTATTTCTACCGCCCATTACAGCGGCTTCCTTGAATTTGGTACACGATACATGGAAGCGGCACCATTTATGTTTCCAACTTATCAAACATTGAAAAAATCAACGCTTGAAGATTTAAGACGGTTGTTGAATGGTTAGCGAGGTGTTACATGTTAAAATCCACAGCGCAACAAGCTTTGTTTGACTATATTTATTCTGCTTTAGAGGGATACGGATTTGATGTTATTGATTTTAAAGAATTGAACACTCAAATCTCATATCCCTTTTTTGTTGTTAGAAATGTAGATATAAACAAAACTAAGTACAATATGGATAATTTCGGCGGTGAATTAACCGCCACAATTGACTTTTGGACTTATGCAGACGATAGAGGACGACATGACAGTATTGTGTATTCGGTCGATACTGAGTTCTCTAATATCGATAGCGTAGAAGGTTATCAACTAATGATTGATGACATGGATATTAAGACATTAAATGATGTAGAAAATAGCGATAGGCAACTACTACACACAGTGTTTATCGCTAATTACAAATTATTTTAAATAGGAGGTCATAATGAATGGCTAAAAAAGACAGTAAAGACAGATTGTTTTTATTCCGAATTGCCGGTCAAAAAGTGGATGCTAAAAAGATGATGTTTTTAACTGAGTATAGTGTGTCACTTGAAGCGGATTCTGAAAATGAAGATACGATGGATGATTCTTATTCGACTGGTGGATCACTTGAAAATACCATCTCGGCTACAGCTAAAATGGACTATCGTGACAGTTTTGCTGATGAAGTTGAGGATGCAGTACGTGATGGTATCATTTATGAAGCGTGGGAAATTGAAAGCAAAGTAGAAGGTAAAGGCGAAAACGAAGGTAAGTTCAAAGCGAAATATTATCAAGGTAAATTCAAGAAGTTTGAGTCTAAAGGAGAAGTCAAAGGCGTTGACGAATACGAAACAGAATTTAATGTTTTCGGTAAATATCAACGTGGATTTGCGACAATTCCTGAAACGATTAAAACGAAACTTGAACTCGCAGGATATCGATTCCACAACACGACTAAAGACGACCCTGCAACAGAAATTACGCAAAACATTCCACAACCTACAGTCGATACTGAGGATATGGAAGATTCAAGTGGCGACATGGTGTCAGGCGTTGCTAAACCAACGAATGTGCAAGCGGTACCTAACGCGAAATCAGTTAGCATCTCTGCGGAATAATTAACGGGCTTAATTGCCCGTTTTTTTGTACTTAAATTTAAATTATGGAGGCTTTTTAAATGGTTACAGTAAAAAATGGAAAACACGAATTAGAATTGAAGTTTGGATTAGGTCAATTAACATCTATCGATAAAGCATTAGGATTGAATGTTGAAAAGGTTAATCTAGGCGAGGGCTTATCAATGCTAATCCCTAAGTTAGAAAGCGGAAACATTATTGGCTTAGCTAAAATTGTTAATGCTGCAACGTTAGGGCAAAAAGGACGTCCGAAAACAGATGAAGAGCTTGAAGAAGTATTAATCAATGCGCGTGATGAATATGGTTCGTTCAAGAAGTTCGGTCAAGCTATCATTGATGTTTTGGGGGAGCGACCATTGACCCGCGACCTAGTACAGGATCACCTGAAAGACGAAGAAGCGGAGACAGTGATGGAAGAATAATAACATACAGCAGAATTGTAATCGCGTGCATGTCAGATTTAAAAATGACCAGTTTAAAACAAATCAATGAAATGACTTTGACTGAGTTTAACTATCGCATGTATGCATTACGATTTGATGTTTTGAAAGAAGAATATGAGCGTTACAAGTTAGCGTTTGCGATACGTGATGCAGCTGCAACAAAGAATGAAGGGACCGAAAAGGAACCGAAAGAAGTATACAGGTTCAAAAGTCCAAATGACATATTGGATTATGAGGTTAATTACAATCGATTGCTTGATGGTAAAGAGATTGTGTTTACAGATGAACTTGAAGAAGTGGAACCTGAAAATAACAATTTCTTCAAAGCCATAGCAGAGATTAACAACAGTATTAAATAGCGAGGAGGTGCAATGATTGTCTAACAAAGATTATACTGTTTCAGCGGATTTAAAAGCGAATACAGGTAAGTTTAAAAAAGCTATCAAAACGGCTATTCAAACGTTACAACGGTATGAAAAAACAATAGCTAGGATTAAAGATGTTGAATTGAAAGCTGATGACAAGCTAATTAAAGAAAAAGTTAAACAAGCGGAATTAGCTTTGGAAAGAATTGACGGCAAAAAAGCAAATGCCACAATAGACGCAAGCACAAAAATAGCTGAAACTAAACTAAAAAATTATGAAAAAGCCTTACAATTTTTAGATAATAAATCAGTTAAAACAGCTATCGATTTGCAAGATAGACTTTTTGTAACTAAATTCAATAAAACAAATTTTAGATAATAAATCAGTTAAAACAGCTATCGATTTGCAAGATAGACTTTTTGTAACTAAATTCAATAAAACAAAAGCTGAAATTAATAAATTGGACGGTAAAACAGTCAATACAGAATTAGAAGTTAAAAACAGTGTTGCTAATAACAAGATTAGACTATTTAAAGCGTTGCTACGAAGCATACCGAATCGAAGAAAAGTTCGAGTCGATGTAGATGGAAAAGGTTCAAAAAATCCTTTTTCTAAAATGTTAGATTACCTCAACAAACAAAGTGATGAATTCGTAGCGCATATGGATCGTATCGCTAAATCAATCCGAACATTTGGGACTATTGGCGCTAATATGATTAAAGGCACGTTGTTGTCATCGTTTAGTGCGTTGATTCCAATAATTGCAAGCTTAGTGCCAGCGATTATGGCGGTTGGTAACGCTTTGGCTGTTGTCGGTGGCGGTGCTATCGGTTTAGCGGGCTCTTTTGCTATTGCAGGGGCTGGCGTAGTTGGATTTGGTGCGATGGCTATATCTGCAATTAAAATGCTTGAAGCTGGAACATTGCAAGCAAGTGCTGCAACTTATGCATACAAGCGTAGTCTTGAAGGTGTAACAAGTGAGTGGCAGAAAATCATTAGATTGAATGCTGATTTGATTTTTGGTGCTTTATCATCAGCTTTGAATGGTGTACAAACCACTTTAAAAAACTTAACTCCATTTTTAAAAGGTGTTTCAGAAGCTGTAAATTCTAGCGCGCAAAGTTTTGAGAAATGGGTGACATCATCTAGTACAGCTAAAAAAGCTTTTGAATCTATGAATACGTCAGGTGTTAAAGTCTTTTCAAGTTTATTGAGTGCAGCAGGCCGTTTTGCTGATGGGTTCGTTAATATACTAACGCAATTTACGCCACTTTTTGAGTTTGTAGCAAACGGATTGAATAACATGGGTGCATCATTCCAAAAATGGGCAAACAAAGTCTCAACCCAAAATGGTATTCAAAAATTTATCGATTATGTGAAAGTGAATTTACCGATTATAGGTAAAATTTTCGGCGATACATTTATAGGTATCTTTAATCTATTCAAAGCATTTGGTTCAAATTCTCAATCTATATTTGAATCGCTAGCACAAATGGCTAGTAGATTTAGAACGTGGTCTGAAAAAATTGCTCAATCAGATGGATTTAAAAAGTTTATTGATTATGTACAACAAAATGGCCCGACAATTATGAGCTTGATTGGCAACATCATAATGGTGTTGGTCAATTTTGGTACAGCAATGGCACCTATAGCGAGCGTTGTACTAAATGTTGTTACTGCGATAACCGGTTTTGTTGCAAAGTTATTTGAAACTCACCCTATCGTTGCTCAAATCATAGGCTTAGCCATTACTTTTGCCGGTGTCTTAATGACTTGGTATCCTGTTTTATCGGGTATTGTTAAGTTTTTAGGTCCTTTAATATCAAAATTAGGTTTCTTAAGAGCGGTATTACCATTAATAGGTAAAGCTTTTTCTTTATTAAGCGGTCCTATTGGTTTAGTAGCGAGGTTATTACCGTTACTTGGCGCTGCAATCGGGTTTTTAACTTCTCCAATCGGATTAGTTATCGGTGCAATTATCGCATTAATTGCGATTTTCGTTATTTTGTGGAACAAAAACGAGGCATTTAGAAATTTCATCATCAATTTATGGAATTCAATTAAAGATTTCTTTATAAATCTGTGGACAACTTTAGCAACGATAGCATCTGTTTTATGGCAATTATTACTTACAACAATCGTGAATATTGTTATAAGTATACAAACGTGGTTAACAACAACATGGCAAAATATACTAACGTTTTTATCAACTTTATGGAATACGTTAATCGTGATTGCAACAACAATTTGGAATTTGCTTGTGACTGTTATTGTAACTGTTATCACTACGATACTAACCGTTCAACAAACGATATGGAATTCAATTTTAAGTTTTTTACAAACGATATGGAACACCGTTGTTTCGGTAGCAACAACTGTTTGGAACACATTAGTAACTGTTATCACAACTGTTTTAAATGCTATAAATTCATTTGTAACAACAATTTGGAATGCTATATACAGTTTCTTCGCTTCAATTTTAAGTAGAATCTCATCTACTGTAAGTCAAAAATTTAGTGAAGTTTATAGATGGATTTCAACAAAAATTCAACAAGCGTATAGCATTTTAAGCTCTATTTTATCGAACATGTGGTCGGTCGTATCAAGTAAATTCAGTCAAATTGTGTCTACTGTAATTTCAAAAATGGTAGAATTTTACAATGCCATTAAACAAAAAGTACAGGATTCGCTTAATGCGGTAGTCAATTTTGTTGGTGAATTTATGGACGCCGGTAGGAATCTCATAATGGGATTAGTTAACGGAGTGAAAAATGCAGCAGGTGCCTTAATTGACGCGGTAACTGGCGCAGTTAGTGGTGCTATTGATAAAGCGAAATCTTTATTAGGTATCAAATCGCCTTCACGTGTCTTTAAGCAGATTGGTGTGTACACAATGCAAGGTTTAGGAATTGGTGTTGATCAAGAGGGACAAAATGCAGTTGGTAGCGTTGTCGACGTCGCTAGACAATTAACGAAAGCGTTTAATCCAGTTTTAAGTTTGCCTAGCATATCTGATGCTACAAGTGGTTTAAATGGATTATCAGGATTAAGTGCAAACCTCACAACACAAATCCAACACACACATTCGTTTGAAACTAGCCCTAGAATGAAAACGGTAAGAATTGAAATGAGATTAGACAATGATGCAATTTACGGCATTGTTAACGATAAACAGGCAGAAAAACATTCAATCTTTGAAATGTAGGAGGTATCATAAATGGACATTAAAATCACGAAACTAGATGGTACTTCCTACCATTTAGAAGATTATAAAATGATTGTTAAAGACGTAATTGTAGAAAGTATAGAAATGAAAGATGATTATCAAGATTACGAAGGCATGCACGGCAGGCATCTTGTAAGTAGTTTGTATCATTCACGTAAAATACATGTACCCGTGTTCTTTGTGGCTGATGACAATCTAGATTACGCAATACAACGTAATTTGCTGTATGAGCTAGTACAAGATGAAAAGCCGTTTTATATTCAAGAATTGCGTAGACACGACAAAGTAAACTATAAATTTAAAAACACTTTGGCAACTGATTATCAACAAGTAGATGATCATGGTATACCTATTTTTGACGATGATAATCTTCAAGTGAACGCTAAAAGGTATCTCGTTAAACTGTCTAATGTGTTGACACCAGAACAAAAAAACAACATCGGTAATGTATCACTAGAATTTGTTACGACACATTTGCCGTTTGCTGAATCAGTTGAAACAAGTTTAGATTTGCACAAGCAACTAATCAATGGCTTTTGGGCGTCTGATGATGACATCGATTTTGATGACACTGCAAAACAAACGTATATTTTTAATAATGTTAAAGCGGGTCAAGTTTACTATCACGGTACAGTCCCTAACAAGCAATTTAACATGTACAAAAAGGTCAGAATAACAATAGGTAAAGCGACAAACGATTTTCAGTGGTCACTTTCAGGAAGTGACTTAATGCGTGTGAGTGGCGTTGAATTTAAGTCTGGTGATGTTTTAGAATATGACGGTTTAAGAATCACTAAAAACGGTCGCTCGGTTGTTAATGAATCTAATATTGCGTTACCGGTCTTCTTGCCTGGCTTTAACGAATTTAGATTTAACCAAAATGTAAAAAAAGCCGAATTTGATATGCGATTTTATAGTAAGTAGGTAGATAAAGAGATGATTAAATTACGTAATATATTAGGCGAAGCATATTTTCTGCAAGTACCAACAGAACTCACAGAGCGTATAAGTGGTGAAAGTCAGTTGACATTTAGCTTTTCAGAAAACGAAAGTAACAGAGAAATTGTAAATACGATTTCTAAAAAATGGCAAGTCACTAATGTTGGTGGTCAAAATGATGACAAAATCTATACGGTTGCTTTAGTTTCTAAAGAATCAAACTCATTAACAACAAGGGTAACTGTGCATTGCAAAGAAAAACAAATTGACGATTTAAAAGCAAAACGCATATACGACAATTTGACTGGTAGCTTTACCGCTGAACGTTTCTTTTCAACTGTTTTTAAAGGGACGGGATATAAATACAAATTAGATGCTAAAGTTAAAGCATTAAAATTTGAAAATGCGGGCGATGGTGACACTGTACTTGAGACCTTTCAAAAAGGTCTAGAACGCTATAATCTTGAATTTAAATACGTTCCAAAGACAAAAACATTTATCTTAACTAAAAAGGTCTTTCAAAAAGCAGACTATTTTATCGAAAACGGTACTAACGCTTTGAATTTTAAGTTAGAAGAAGATTCTTCTGAGTTTTATACTTACATTCGTGGTTACGGCAACTTTGATGATAATGTGAAATTTCAAGAAGCATCAATGCAACTTATCTACCAACATCCATTAGCCGATGATATAGGTATTTATGAAGCGCCCGCAATTATTGACGGCAGAATTAAAGATGAAGAGCTTTTACGTAACAAGATGATTAATACTGTTGATAACTCATTAAAAACATCTTTGACATTAGACTTTATCACATTACAAGAAGAATATGCTGAAGCGGTTCCTGTCGTGGGTGACCTAGTACCAGTCAAAGACGATATTATTGATGTTTTTGACTTTGTTAGAATCGTAGAAGTACAAACTAAACGAGACATCAACAATAAGATTTTTGAACAAAATGCCACGCTTGGTGATTATAAAAAGCAGGATAGGTACAATTCGAAAGTCAGCAATAGCGTTAGTCTTGCGAATAGTATCAGTGGCAGTTCTACAGAGATCAGAGAAGCAAAAGATAAAATAAAAGGATTTGTGTCAGCAGCTAACAATGTGTTAGACATGGGTAACGCGTTAAGAGCTGATTCGAAAGGTATAAAGTCGGTAAATAAATTGTTGAATACTGTCTTTACACCTGACAAAGGCATAACCATCAGTAATGATGGTGGAAAGACTTTTGTCACTGCGCTTGACGGTGATGGCATAAATGTTGATATTGTACCTGTCGCCACGACAAAGAAAAACGGTTTGATGTCAAAAGATGACAAAATAAAATTAGATAATTTGAATGGTGTAGGCTCAAATGGACTTGGGTCTATTTTTTATAAGGAAGTGAAGTAATAAATGGCTGAAATTACTAAGGCTAGAACATTAACTTACGATGGTGAAGAGGTTTATGCTAGATCACACATTGATGTTGTTGACGGTTTAGATAAATCAAAGTTATTAACTGACGAGCAAAAACGAAAACTAGAAAACTTTAATGCGGATGCAATTGATGTTGCAACGACATCGAAAAATGGTTTGATGTCCGCGCAAGACAAAACAAAATTGGATAGTTTAAAACAGTTTGACCCTGATACACTCACAAATGCGACTACTCAAAAAGCGGGCTTAATGTCCGCTGAAGATAAGCGTCGCCTTGATGAGTTGAAAACAAATTCAAACGCTTACGATAAAGGGTTATCAAATGCAACTGCATCCAGTTCAGTTATTGCAGCAAACATCAACAAATGGCCAAACGCAACTCAAACTGTAAATTTAAGTAAAAAAGTGAGCGAATGCCAAAATGGCATTGTGTTGGTATGGCGTTCTGACACTGAAGATGATAACTACCATTATCAATATGTACCTAAGTACCACGTTTCAGCACATAGCACAACAAAAATTTTGCATTTAATCCCTACAAACTCAGCAAATGAGTTTTGTACAAAAACGGTTATTGTAAAAGATAACTCGATAACAGGTACAGTTGACAATCATAACAGAGCAACAAACGCTAATAAAGTACGATTGCATGAAATTTTAGAATATTAGGAGGTTTGAAAATGAAGTTAAAGTTATCAAACGTGTTTCGTGATTTCAAAAAAGATGTCGAAAGTAATTTTAAAGAAATTGATAAGTTACTGACTGAGTTACTCGACATCAAAAGTAAAACAAGTAATAAGTATTTAGACAGTTTAATTGATACGCTTTTTACTAAACGATATGATCAACTGCAAAAAGAAATCAGAGCGATTGTTTTACCTGAAATGTCACCTCTTGCTATTACAGAGGATTATGAAAAGAGTTTAAGTGATTTAAAAGGGGAGCGACATACATCACTCAAATCACGATTAGATGCAGATTTAAATCAAATTAAAAGTCAATCTCAAAAGACTGCTAATGATGATAGATTTATCGTGACTGAAAACGGTACAATCTTTGCTGATTTTGTTAAAAAGTCAAAGACAATCAAAAGTGTTAAAAAAATTGGGATTATCGGCGATTCTGTTGCAAAAGGTAGTAAATCAAATAAAAACTTTGGTAAATACCTGTCTGAAAAGTTAGGTGCTACTGTACAGAATGAAGCGGTAAGCGGTGCGACTATGTCAACAGTCAAGGCTAATTCCATTTATGAACAAGCTTCAAAAATCAGAAATAAGGATTTAGTTATCATTCAAGGTACTGATGACGATTGGTTATACAACGGCTCGTCAGGTGTTCAAATTGGAACAAGTAAAACAAATGAAAAAACGTTTTACGGTGCGTTTTGTAAAACAGTTGAATTGATTAAATCTAACAATCCTAAAGCTAAGATTCTTGTGATGACTGCAACGCGTCAATTGCCGGTTAATGGCACGACAATTAGACGTAAAGACACCGATAAGAATAGTCTAGGGCTTGATTTAGAAGCGTATGTAAATGCGCAAGTGCTTGCGTGTTCAGAACTTAATGTACCGGTTTATGATGCATACCACACAGACTTATTAGATCCATATAATCCTGCTTTCAGAGTTAAAAACATGGTCGATGGATTGCACCCGAACGAGCTCGGACACGAAGTAATTACACATGAACTGTTAAAAAATTACTACTATTTTTACGGATAAGAAAGAAGGTTAAATAATGGCAAATCAAGACTTATTTTACGATATTACTAAGCAAGGTACCTCACAAGAAAAGCAACAATACTTAGTCACGCGTGTTGGTGACGGCGGACTTAAAACTGTAACAATCACAGTGTGGTCGAATGGTACACCTTACAATCTTCATGGTCTTACACCTGTTTTCGAAGGCGTTAAACCAGATGGCGAAAAAATTATCGACACACGCGGTGCTATCGTATTAGATCCTGTCAATGGTGTATTTCGATACACATTCCCACATCAAGCAAGCACAGCGGAAGGCGAATATAGACAAGCCTTTTTTAAACTGAAACGTGGAGAGCAAACGGATTCGACGCTAGAAGTTAAAATTAACGTACTAAAAAATATGGTTGAATTTGGTATCAATTCCGAATCATATTTTACAGAGTATCAGCAAAAAATTGCTGAATTAGAGGAAAAAATCAATACGTATTTAGAAGAATTGAAAACAAAAGCAGCAGGTACAGAAGCTCAAGTTGAAGCGAACGCAACTTTAGCAAAAGCGTTAAAACAGCAACTAGATTTGATTCAATCCATCGCGAATGAGCGTGAATTACTGACAAAAGGTGAATTTAACGAGGCGCTCAATACTGTTAATAATAATGTTGATGCAATTAGTTCAAAAATCGATACTTTAAAACGAGAAACTACTGAAGAATTAGAGCGTATTAAAGATGAAGTGACTGGAGTTAAAACGGGTGTGCTTGATGATGTTGCTAATATTACAAAATCGGGTGTGTACTACTTTAACAGTACAACGCAAAACGTACCGACGCGTAATTCTAACAATGCAAATGGTTATATTGAAGCTGTAATGAAAGACGCGAACAACGGTATGATGACTATGCTCGGTGCAGGCTATTCTATCGAAAAATATAAAGGCAAATTGCATGGGCGTTGGGTATCGTCTGTACCGGTTAAGTTATGGTCAGGTAAGCTGACTAAAGGACAAACCGCAACATTGAACGGTAATTGTCATGATTTTGGTAAATTGATGGTTGAAGTAGCATATACAACTAATAGATTTGCGGTTGAGTGGGTAAATATTCCTAACAACGGTAGCACTATTTATATGAATAACATCGGAATGCGTAGTTCTGATGGCGGATATAAAAATGGTCATTTGGATGAAGTTGTAATCCAAATTAAAGATGATACGCACATCCTTTTAAAAGAGACTTTGAAAGCAACTGGAGATGAAAAAGCGGTCGATTCGGACGCGTATATTTCTGCTATCTACGGCATTTATTAAGATTGCTCGAAATCTATTAAGGCGGTGTTTGTTTGGATGAGATAAAGAAAATTAAACAAGAAATTGCTGATTTGACTGAACGTGTTGATAGTATAGAACAGACAGCAAACGAAGCGGCCTCACATGTTGTTAGTCTGCGAAAGGAATACAGGAATGGTCATCAAGAATTACAAGAATCACACAAAGAACTCAAAGACAAACAAGAAAAAGTTGTTAATGAAAACTTTGAACAAACTAAAATTTTGAATCGTATTGAAGAGCGCTATCAAACGCAAGTCGAAGTTGCTCAAAACAACGAAGGTAAGACGCTAGCTTTGAATAAGTGGCTCGTTGGTGCTATTTGGGCGTTGGTAACAATCGTTATGATTGTTGTTATTACAGCGTCTATCAATGCGTTAATCCCTTAAGGAGGTGTTTATATGAGTTGGGCTAATTGGCTAGCATGTTACTTATATGGACGCAAATGTAAATAATTTTTGTAAGTCGACACTTTATGTGTCGGCTTATTTTTTGAAAGTGAAGTGATGTCATGGCGCTGCCTAAAACGGGTAAACTAACGGCAAAACAGGTGGCTGATTGGGCGATAAGTTTAATTGGTAGTGGTGTTGATGTTGATGGTTATTACGGTCGCCAGTGTTGGGATTTACCGAACTATATTTTTAATCGTTATTGGGGTTTTAAGACACCAGGTAACGCGCGTGATATGGCGTGGTATCGCTATCCAGCGGGTTTTAAAATTTATAGAAAAACATCTAGCTTTATTCCTAAACCAGGTGACATAGCTATATGGACAGGTGGTAACTACAATTGGAATACTTGGGGTCACACGGGTATTGTTGTCGGCCCATCAACCAAAGACTATTTTTATAGTGTAGATCAAAACTGGAATAACGCTAACTCATACGTCGGTAGTCCTGCAGCAAAGATAAAGCATAGTTATTTTGGTGTAACTCATTTTGTTAGACCTGCATACAAATCGGAACCTAAGCCTACACCTATACCACCAGAAAATAAGCCTATACCGAAAGACCCTGAGCCGACAAAGAAACCCGAATCAAACAAACCAATATATAAAGTAGTGACAAAAATCTTGTTTACTACTGCGCGTATAGAGCTAGTAAAAGCAAATCGCTTTGTACACTACATCACCAAATCAGATAACCACAATAATAAACCTAATAAAATTGTTATCAAAAACGCAAACACAGCATTGTCTACAAATGACATTTACAAGTATCGAGAAGATTTAAACGAAGATGAAATTCCTCACTTTTTCGTCGATAGATTAAATGTGTGGGCGTGTAGACCTATTGAGGAAAGCGTACAAGGTTATAACAATGCAATAGTTTTATCCATTACAGAAGCGAGAACTGCAGTGAGTGATAATTTTAAGATGAACGAAATCGAATGCTTATCGTTAGCTAAGCTATTATTAGAGGCTAACGGTAAAAAGATGAACACAAGCTCTATTGTTATCGATAAAAGCTCTTGGAGAACGTTCAAATTGCACACTGGTAAAGATTCTTTGAAGTCTAGTAGTTTTACTTCTAAAGACTATCAAAAGGCTGTCAACGAGCTGATTAAGCTATTTAACGACAAAGATAAGTTATTGAACAATAAACCAAAAGACGTCGTAGAAAAAATAAGGATTAGAACAGTTGTTAAAGAAAATACAAAATTTGTGCCTAGTGAGTTAAAACCTAGCAATAACATTAAGGACAAGCAAGACAGTAAAATTGATAGAATCATTAGCAATTACAGCTTAAAACAAGCTTTAGATATTCAATTTAGACTTAATCCGAAGCCCCAAACTTCAAATGGTGTAACTTGGTATACAGCTAGTTTAAATCAAGCTAGGGCAGCGATGGACACTAACAAAATCTTTAACAACAACGTACAAGTTTATCAGTTTTTGAAGCTGAATCAATATCAAGGAATTTCAGTTGATAAGTTAAACAAGTTGCTTGTAGGTAAAGGGACTTTACAGAATCAAGGTCAAGCGTTTGCTGATGGTTGTAAAAAGTACGGCGTTAATGAAATCTATCTGATTGCACACGCATTTTTAGAAAGTGCTAATGGTACATCATTCTTTGCGAGTGGTAGAACCGGTGTATATAACTATTTCGGCATAGGTGCTTTTGACAACAATACAAATAACGCAATGGAATTCGCACGCAGTCATGGATGGACATCACCTGCTAAAGCGATTATTGGTGGTGCCGAATTTGTTGGAAAAGGATATTTCGATGTAGGTCAAAATACTTTGTATCGTATGCGTTGGAATCCGAAGAAACCAGGTACACATCAATATGCGACTGATATTAGTTGGGCGAAAGTTCAAGCAAAAATGATTAGTGCAATGTATAAAGAAATAGGATTAAAAGGCGAATATTTTATATATGATCAATACAAAAAATAATTTACGGAGGTATTCAAATGATTAACTGGAAAATTAGAATAAAGCAAAAAACCTTTTGGGTGGCGATGTTATCAGCCATCTTTTTATTTGCGCAAAGTATTGCTAAAGTTTTTGGATACGACATTCAAGTTTATACAGAACAATTGACAGATACGTTAAACAGTGTTTTGGGGGTTCTAGTTTTAATGGGTGTTATTCAAGACCCAACGACACAAGGTGTTAGCGACAGTCATCAAGCACTTGATTACGAAGAACCTAGACAAAAATATTGAGAGGTGAAAGACATGAAAACATATAGTGAAGCAAGAAGTCGTTTACGATGGTATGTGGGAAGATATATTGATTTTGATGGTTACTGGGCATACCAGTGCATGGACTTAGCTGTTGATTACATTTATTGGTTGTTAGGCATTCGAATGTGGGGTAACGCTAAAGATGCGATTAACAACGACTTTAAAAATATGGCTACAATCTATGAAAATACACTTTCATTCGTCCCACAAGTAGGCGACGTGGCGGTGTTTAGAAAAGGTATTTATAAGCAATACGGTCACATTGGCATCGTATACAACAGTGGTAACACAAATCAATTTTTGATTTTAGAACAGAATTTCGATGGCAACGCAAATACGGCTGCAAAGTTAAGATGGGATAATTATTATGGTTGTACGCATTTTATACGCCCTCATTACAAAAGAGAGAATACCACTTCTAAAATCGCTAATAAAATCAGTCCACCATCACATAAAGCGGCTGGAAATGCAGATAGTAAGATTGTCAGTGGAAGTAGAGCGCCTTATAACCTCAAATGGTCAAAAGGTGCTTATTTTAATGCGAAAGTGGATGGCCTAGGTGCTACATCAGCAACTCGTTACGGTGATAACCGTGCTAATTATCAATTTAATGTAGGACAAGCCGAATACGTACCAGGCACATTAATTTATGTATTCGAGATTATCGACGGTTGGTGTCGCATCTATTGGAATAATCATAACGAATGGATCTGGCATGAAAGACTAATCGTTAAAGAAGTATTCTGATGACAAAAAATAAAAATATGATACACTATGTATATCCACGACATGAAAGGGTAGCTTATACGGCTACCCTGTTTTTTTGTGTTATAATACATATAGATTACTGGTAACCAATCCGGCTTTATTTACCACTACCTATACTAGTTAAGGGTGGTTATTTTTCATGAGTTTAAAAATTTTACAAAAGTACCAATTTATAATGTATAATTAAATTAAAGGAGGGGTTAGGATGATTAGTATAAATGAAGTAGCCAAGTATTTTATCGAAAATGGTGAAGATATTACTCCAAAAAAATTACAAAAACTTTCTTATTATGCTGAAGCGTGGTGCAATGCGTTATTAAATGAAAGGTTAATCGAGGATACTCACTTTGAAGCATGGGTTCATGGACCAGTTTCACCTGATCTTTATCAGCAATATAAGAAATATGGTTGGAACGAAATAGATAAACCAGAGGTAAATGTCGAATATAGTTTTTCAGATAAAGAAAAAGAAATTTTAGATTCTGTTATAGAAACGTATGGACACTTGAGTGGGAATGAATTAGAAGCACTTACTCATGAAGAAACACCGTGGCTAAACCAACGAAAAGGTTTAGGCGAGACCGAGACGTCTAATAATATTATCAAGTTTGAGGATATGCAAAGTTATTATTCTTCAATTTATTTAGGTGACTAAATGAAACTTACTAACGTTGAGAAAACACACACAGCTAAGGGAATAAAATTAGCTAATTATAAAGCAAGAAAATTTAAAATTGCATTAGGGACAGAATTAGAAAACAATTTTTGCTTTAAAACAAAGAAACCCAAAAAAGTGACAGATGGTTTGCATAAATTCTTAGAGTATACAGTGTATAAAGATTTAAGTATAACAGAAGTAGATAAACTATATTTGAGGACAAAAGGGCCAATAAAAGAGAAATACTCCCAATTAGAAATCTTGCATTACGGTTTTGATAATTCACAGTTTAGATTATTTGGTTTTTATGACAATAATGCATATTTTAATATCATTAAAATTGACACAGATCATAAGACCCACAGGTCATAATAACACTCTCCAACTAGAGTTGGGTTCTATAAAACAATCATTTAATAACCTAAAATTAAATCTTAATAGGCGCATTTATATTTTATGTTATAATATAAACAAATAGCGGTACACATCTGCGGAGTGTACTTTAGGTCAACTGTTACTGACGGTTACCTATTTAACCACCACACCTTCACGGTGTGGTATTTTTTTATGGAAACACCCCACCTATTGCAGGCGGGGTGATACCGTTTTTGATACCATTTTAGTTTAAAACAGAAAAATACAGAAAATCTAACTTCCTGAAAACCTCATTAAATCAACGTTTTTGATTTTAAAAAATGTCAAAAAAACACAATTTAAATCGAAATGGAAGGCTCTATTGGATAGAGTTCCTCTTCGTTAAAATGGTATTTACTGATTAAGGGGCTGGAACATAGGGTTTCAGTTTCAAGCAAAACACCACAAAAATCTTTTGAAATGATTTTTGTGGTGTTTTTTCATTTGAATTTCACTTGAAATTAGCACTTACCGTGCTAATTTTCTTATGTTTAGTGCCATAAGGGCAATTCCAATTTCACATTCGACTTTGGTTTGGGTGCGTACGGATAATC
>NZ_PNRJ01000025.1:0-19254 GCF_011174885.1 Staphylococcus sp. 191
ATTATAAATATTGTCAAAAAGCCTTTATAAAGTACATTAAAATTGTTAAGAATTAATTTAACGTTTCTAATTATGTATTTTTATAACCTATAAGTGAATAAATATTTATTTGTATTTCTTTGGCTTGTCTGTTATTGAATAGGCTGTAAGGAGAGGCGCCTCAGCATAAAAAAAGGTTGAGACTTTCCATTTGTCTCAACCTCTGAAGGCTTAAAATGATAAGACACACGCTGAAATATCATTTAACATTGCGTATCTTTTTTAATCCAATATAACTTTTAATGAAAATGGCTTTAACTAATTCTAATTAAAGCGAGTTAAACGTTTCAATGATGAGGTAAAAGTTCAAGATTGTCAAAAATATTGCCAGTGTCCAAGCGATGATGTTGATCCAACGTTTATTAGTGAATGCCTCACCCATAATTTTTGGGTTATTCGTCGCAATCGTTAACGGAATAATGCTTAACGGCAATGCAATACTCAAAAATACTTGGGTGAAAATCAGTAAATTTTCAATTGTTGATGGATCAGAGCCATAAAGCCATAAACAAATGAATACGGGGATAACTGCTAAACCCCGCGTGATAAGGCGTCGAATCCATTGTGGAAAGCGTAAATTCACAAAACCTTCCATTACAATTTGTCCTGACAAAGTCCCTGTAATGGTAGAATTTTGTCCTGAAGCTAATAAAGCGACTGCAAACAATGTACTCATTACAGCCCCACCAAAAGCGACAGAGACGTGCGAAGTTAATAATGCGTGGTGTAAATCATAAAATCCACCTAATGCTTTGCCACTGCCAAAAAATAAAGCAGCACCTAATATTAAAAGTAAACAGTTGACTAAAAATGCAAGCGAAAGTTGTAAATTCGAATCAATCGTTGCATATTTAATCGCATCTTTTTTCTCTTCTACTGAATCTCGTCCATATGCACGTGATTGTACAATTGATGAGTGCAAATAAAGGTTATGCGGCATAATAGTTGCACCAATAATACCGAGTGCGATATATAAAGCACCGGGTTGTGTGACCACTCCACTTTGCGGAACAAAGCCACTTAAGACGAGTGGCCATGACGGGTTCGATAAATAAACTTCAAACACAAAGATGATAAAAACGGTCAACACAAGCACCGTGACAATAGCCTCTATTTTTCTAAAACCGAACTTAATAATCAATAATAGTAGCAAAACATCAAAAACAGTAATCGTTACCCCAAGCCATAAAGGAATATGGAAAAGTAAATTCAATGCTATGGCACTACCTATGACTTCTGCAATATCAGTGGCCATAATTGCCATTTCTGTAATAATCCATAAAATGACTGCTATTTTTCTATTCGTCATTTCACGTGTCACTTGTGCAAGGTCCATCCCGCTTGCAATACCAAGTCGTGCACACATACTTTGTAATAACATTGCAGCTAAACTTGAAATTAAAATAACAGACAGGAGGATGTAGCCATACTGTGCGCCTCCTGCCATTGACGTAATCCAGTTACCGGGATCCATATACCCCACTGCGACAAGCGCCCCTGGTCCTAAATACATTAATGTTTTTTTCCATTTTGCAGCTTGGTTATCAAACACAACTGTACCATTAATTTCTTCTAAGCTCTTACGCATTTGACTCATCCCTTTTCGAACGGCTTACCTTTAAATCATTTTCTATTTAAAAAATAATTTAGGATTACCTAAATTGATAACATTATTATATATGCTTTAACATAAAATGAAAAGTAACACGTTTCCCTTTTTACATTATCTGTATAATAATCACTTAACTTTCACTCTAAAATGAAAAAGCGCTAAGCTGACTTTTGTAATATAAATCAACTTAACGCATTTTTTCATCTTCATATCATATAGCTTTGTCGAAAATGTGGAACTCTAGCTGTCACTTTTCAATATTGGCAGCAAATAACCATGCTTCCACTCATAGAAACAGCCCCTATTATCTGTCTATGTGATAGACATTAACCATTTTCTCTTTTGGCACGTCTCCACCATCGATAAACCATGAAAAGTAGTAGGATAACGAGAATAGCAATAATCACCTTCGAATAAAGACCTACATACTGTAGCACTTCTTGCATATGATCACCTAATGCTGATCCTAAAAAGATCAGAAATATATTCCACGCACCTGTCCCAAGTGCTGTAAATATAATAAATATGGGTAAATTCATACGCGTGATACCAGCAGGGATTGAAATCAAAGTTCTTAAAATCGGTACGAATCGGCCAAAGAAGATTGCCCAGTGGCCATAACGCTCAAACCAATGAATGGTTTTATCTAAATCTTTGCGTTTAATCCTTACATATTTACCATATCGATCAATCCAGCGGTATAATCTTTCTTCACCAATCCATAATCCAAGATAGTATAGGACAACCGAACCCGCTGTCGCCGCGACAACAGCTACCGCACATACCACTCCAAAACTTAAACTTGACTTTGTCGTCATAAAACCAGCAAAAGTTAAAACAACCTCTGATGGAAAAGGATGGATAATATACTCCACAAATATTAATAAAAAGATTCCTATGTAGCCATAATGACCCATCACATCAACAATCCATTGTTCCATATCTTCACCTTTGATTCCTATATTGTTAAAACTTTTATACTCATCAAGTTTAACAGTCTATTTCTTCAATATTCAACTTATTACACTGCTTTATTATGCTTGTGTAGAATAATGTAAGCCACCCTCACAAAATGATAAGTCAAGATCTTAGTCTCATCTTGATCTAAGAAAAGGTTTCCCCTCAAACCATTAACAGTAGATGTCTATGTTGTACACGCCTCCATATCAAGCTTTGTCATCCAACTCATCTTTGTCGGGTCAGTCTACCCGGACACTGCCAGACAGACTAACCGCACTCTATTAATATTGTATTGTCGCTGTAACTCTTAATTGTGTATCTGTTTTGTTCTCATAAACATGGGGGGTATTCGCATTAAAACTTATCGCTTGTGCAGCCTGAATTTCATAATGTGTCGTACCTACAGTTAGTGTTAGCGTACCTTCATTGACGATGATAAATTCTTTCGCACCATCTTGATGTGCATCAGATTCTAACACGCCTCCCGCTTCGATTCGCATACAAAACATTTCAAATGCGTGTGCATGATCATATGGAAAATAAGGATAAACCACGACAGAGTGATTCTCATTATAAATCGGTTTAATGTCTGCTTTATCAATAATCTGAATATGCTTATTATCTTGACTAATCAGAGACGTCAAAGGAATATGCAATCCATTCGCAAGCTTCCATAAAGTATTGATACTTGGATTCCCTGTTCCTTTTTCAATTTGGCTAATCATCGTTTTACTTATCCCCGTCATTTGAGCCACTTTATCTAAACTCAAACGATGGATTTGTCTATAGTGCTGGAGGTTCTCAGCAACAACAGAATTAATATTCTCCATTTTTTAAGCCCCTTCTATTTACAATATATTGAACATGATGTACGATATGTTGTGTTCTTTATATAGAACGTTTCGTTAATTATATCAAAAAAGGCAGGCGTTTACACGATGGAACAACAAACTAATCGAATCAATTGGTTGCTTTTTATTGGCATCATGCTGATTGCAGCAAATTTGCGTGCCCCTATTACCTCTGTAGGTGTAGTCTTACCAACCATTAAAGATACATTAAATTTAACAAATACAGAAGTCAGCTTCATTTCTATCATTCCATTACTTGCATTTGCGATTATTTCATCTCTTGTCGCTAAAGTCAGTCACCGTTTCGGTATGGAACGTTCATTGTTCTTTGCGATGGCATTAATTTTTATAGGCGTTGTTATACGCAGTGTGACCAATGTCAGCTTATTATATATCGGTACTATTTTGATTGGTGTCGGCATTGCATTTGGTAATGTCTTAGCACCTGGTATGATCAAATCAAAATTCCCAATGCGTATCGGTATTATGACCGCGTATTATACCGTTGTTATGAATATTTTTGGCGCACTTTCATCATATGGCGCAGCACCTTTACTCAAATCATTTAACTATAATATTGCTTTAGGTCTTATCGGTGTCGTTACTTTGATTGCACTTATCGTTTGGACTTTCCAACTCCGTAATCATGAACAACAAGTAACCGTGGATACAACAGATGCCGTTAACGTTTGGAAATCTCCCCTCGCATGGCAGATTACACTACTAATGGGAGGGCAATCATTAATTTTCTATTCTTTAATCAACTGGTTACCAGAATTCTTATTATCTTATGATATACCAGTTACTTATGCTGGGCTCTATTTATCTATTTTGCAACTGGCAATCATTCCATTGACTTTCGTGACACCTTTATATGCCACGAAACTACGTTCACAAGTTATTCCAACTGCATTTACAGGGGCACTATTTACAATAGGTATCTTAATCTTAATGTTTTCACCTCATCTTGCCCTTATATCGCTCATTATTATTGGGATAGCGTTAGGTATTGCATTTGGACTTGTAAATACGTTCTTTAGTTTACGAACTGAAAGTGGCCTTACAGCAGCTAAGTTGGCAGGGATGTCTCAAGCAGTCGGCTATCTCTTCGCATGTATTGGACCGTTATTTTTCGGTATCTTACATGATGTGACAGGCCATTGGGTATTCTCATTGCTGATTCTACTGTTAACTGCCATCGCTGTTATGATTATTGGCGCACGTGCTGGACGTAATACAACGATTGAAGCTTCATTAAGAAAATAAGTTTTCATGCGTTCACGACTATGAACGATGCCGTTAAGCTTTTCATATTGCATTTTACTTTTGAATACTAAAAAGGGAGCCGCTGAATCGTCTTAATCTTTGAGACGACAGCTTGCTCCCTCTTTTTATTATCGTTATGCTCGCCATCTTTCCTCAAAATGTCCCACTTTCCAGATAAGTAGTGCAATAAGCCATGATAGTATAAGTACGATGACTAAAATATAGCCTAACCATCCAAAATCTAATTGTGTCAACCACCCTAAAAAGCCATGGTCCCAATGTTGTTTTTCGCCAATAAGCTGAATAATTTCAATGCCACCTATGATAATCGCAGCAATGACTGAAATAGCGGTCATCGTGATATTGTAAAAAAGTTTTCTAGCAGGACTTTCAAATGCCCAGTGATAGGCATTTGTCATGAACACACCATCTAGTGTATCGAGTAAACTCATGCCTGATGCAAATAAAATCGGCAAAGCAATGATACCTAAAAACGGCACTGTATGCTGTGATGCACCCGCTGATAATGCTAGTAATGAGACTTCACTTGCTGTGTCGAACCCTAAACCAAATAAGAATCCTAAAGGAAAAACGTGCCAACTTTGATTAATTAATTGAAAAAGCGGTCCTACAAAGCGCATGATTAAGCCTCTTGATTCAATCAATTCATTGATTTGACTCTCTCCAATTTCTTCGTATTTCAATTTTCGGGATAATTGTATTAATTGAATCAGTATAACTAAGTTTAAAAGCCCAATTAATAATAAGAAAAATCCAGAAACCAGTGTACCGATTAATCCACCTGTTGATTGAAAACCTGCTAAATGGCTTTGCGCCCAATGAACGGCTAACCCTAACATAACTGCCATTAAAAAGACCACAGATGAATGTCCGAGTGAAAAATAAAAACCTACACCCATAGAATGACGCTGTTGTTCTAAAAGTTTACGCACTGTATTGTCGATAGCAGCAATATGATCCGCATCAAATGCGTGTCTCAATCCTAATGTATAGGCGACCACACCCATCCCAATGATGAGCGAATGACTCGCACCGCCGATCATTAGAAAAACAACACCTAAAATATGTAAAAGCAGAATCACCACAAAATAAGGAAGAGTAGCTTTAATACCTTTAGTTCTTTCCATATCTCCATCACTTCAATTCTTATTTTATAATAACAAAATCATACAACGAACTAAACAAAATTAAAAGCTTTTACCATTATCATCAAATAAAATTTTAATGATTATATTTATTAAAGGGTTATTTTCAGTTTTAAATATAATATCTTACCAAATACTGATATTACGCACAAAAATAGCAATAGAGACAACGATAATGGCGCTTGAAATTTAACTCAAGCGTCACCCAATCATCGACCTCTATTGCTTATATAGGACTTAAACATCAGATAGATGGCTCAATCCATTTTGTTATTTCATCATATACGCCACTTGTAGTTCATGCTTAATGATAAATACGGCTACCTTGTGCTTTAAATTCTTTTGCTTTTTCTTGCATGCCCTCTAATTGATCCTTATGTGCATCTCGAATATTGTGTGAAATACGCATTGAACAGAATTTTGGGCCACACATACTACAGAAGTGTGCGACTTTAGCAGATTCTGCTGGCAATGTTTCATCATGATAGGATCTCGCACGTTCAGGATCTAAAGACAAATTGAATTGGTCAATCCATCGGAACTCGAATCGCGCTTTACTGATTGCATCGTCACGTTCTGTAGCGCCCGGCAAGCCTTTTGCAAGGTCTGCGGCATGTGCTGCAATTTTATATGTCACTACACCTTCACGCACATCTTCTTTATTAGGCAACCCCAAATGTTCTTTCGGCGTCACGTAACATAACATGGCTGTCCCATGACTCGCAATTTGTGCTGCCCCAATTGCAGAAGTGATATGATCATATGCAGGGGCAATATCAGTGGTAAGGGGTCCTAAAGTATAAAACGGTGCTTCTTTACAGTAAAAATCAGCGAGCTCTTGGTTCTCTCTAATTTTATGCATCGGGATATGCCCTGGTCCTTCAATCATTACTTGGACATCGTGTGCCCAAGCGATTTCAGTCAATTCACCTAGTGTCTTTAATTCAGCGATTTGACTTTCATCATTGGCATCATAAATAGAGCCCGGTCTTATGCCATCCCCTAAAGAAATTGCGATATCATATTGGTTTAGAATTTGACAAATCTCATCAAAATGCGTATATAAAAAGCTTTCTTCATGATGTGCTAGACACCATTGTGCCATAATTGAGCCCCCACGAGAAACGATTCCCGTTAAACGATTAACAGTCAATGGAATATAGCGCAATAATACACCTGCGTGAATTGTAAAGTAATCTACACCTTGTTCAGCTTGCTCAATTAATGTATCTCGATACACTTCCCATGTTAAATCTTCTGCAACACCATTTACCTTTTCTAACGCTTGATAGATTGGCACTGTTCCAACTGGCACCGGAGAATTACGAATCAAATATTCACGTGTCGCATGAATATTTTTACCTGTCGATAAGTCCATAATCGTATCCGCACCCCAATGTGTTGCCCATACGAGCTTTTCAATTTCTGCTTCAATAGAAGAAGACACTGCAGAGTTCCCTATGTTTGCATTAATTTTAACTTGGAAATTTTTACCAATAATCATCGGTTCAGACTCTGGATGATTGACATTATTTGGGATAATCGCCCGTCCTTTAGCAATTTCGTCTCTTACAAATTCTGGACTGACATTTTCACGACATGCAACAAATTTCATCTCTTTCGTAATCCATCCTTTTTTAGCATAATGCATTTGGGTAACTTGATAACCCGCTTTTGCTCTTCTAGGTTGATATTGAAAAGGATGTGTCACTAAATTTTGATGCGACGCTGTCTTAAAACCATTATCAATCGATTGCACACGGCGTCCTTCATAATGTTCAACATCATGACGTGCTTCAATCCAGTTGTCACGCAATGCAGGAATTCCCTTCGTAACATCGACTTCGTAATGATCATCATGGTAAGGGCCTGCTGTATCATACACCACGATTGGATCATTGTGACGTACTTCCGCGTCCATGATTGTGTCAGATAACTGAATTTTACGGAAGGGGACGTGGATATCGGGATCTATCCCTTCCTTGTAAATACGCTGACTTGCCGGAAAATTTTTCTTCAATTCAATTTGTTCTTGTTTCATTCCCTTTGCCTCCTAATACATGCTCGAGGCCTTTAATTCAACTGAAAACCAAAGAAAATGCGCACTCTAGAAAAATTGAGTGCGCATTAAAGAAACGAATATATTATGAAGTGGTAGGCGCTCTGAGATGGCTCGTTTCATTATGAAAGACAAACCAAAATAGACAGCTTTTCAAAAACCACTTTATCTTAAAATCATTTCGTTTGCTTCCCTACGCTAGTATGATCTAGATCAGGTTCAAAGGGTTGAGGCTTGCACCTCTTTCAGCTTATTAAAGCACCCCTAGCAAGTTCATATTTAAGTTTTGCAAATTTATCGTAACATTAAAAATGTAAAATGACAATTCAACTTATAAAATTGCTATTTTTCATATGCGTATCGTTGGACCGATTTATTTAAAAACAAAACTCAAATTATAAAATCGGTGATACTAATTTGGCAATCGATTGCTTAAATTTGACCCAATTTGAACGTTGTTCATATCGTTCAGGTGTTAATTGTTTAGAGACTTTTAAATCTTCTTTAAATGCAGAAATCAATGATTCAGCAATATCTTGATTGTAAATCAACGCATTCACTTCAAAATTCAATTTAAAGCTTCGCGCATCCATATTAGCAGAACCGACGGACGCCACTTCTCCATCGATAACCATCATTTTAGAATGAATAAAGCCATTTTCGTACGTGTAGACATTGACACCTTCATACATTAACAATGCAACCGTTGTCAATGTCGCCCAATGAACGAAAGGTTGGTCTGGTTTATTCGGAATCATTAGATGAATATCGACACCTGATTTTGCAGCAATTCTCAGCGCATTTACGAAGCCCACATCAGGGACAAAGTAAGGCGACTGCATATAAATGGTAGACTTCGCATTCATAATCATTTTTAAATATGCGAATTCGAGTTGTGGCCAATCTCTGTTCGGTCCACTTAGACCTAACTGCATAGCAACTTGGCCATCTTTTCGTGCATTTTCTGGGAAATAACGTTCGCTATAATCAAGTTGATATTCATCAGCAACTTGTGAGTTCCAATCGTGAATGAAACCAAGTTGTAACCCATCTACACCATCACCTTGTATACGTAGATGCGTATCACGCCAGTAACCCATTTTTTCATCTAAACCTAAATATTCATCCCCTACATTAAAGCCACCCACATAACCGATATCGCCATCGATGACTACGTTTTTGCGGTGATTCCGATTATTGACGCGAAAGTTAACGAAAGGAATAATTTTCGCATGGAAAAACGCTTCAACCTCTACACCTGCCTCAGTTAAATCTTTTAATTTTGACTTTCTTAACTGTTTTGAACCTACCGCATCATATAGAAGTTTGACTTCAAGCCCTTCCTTCGCTTTATCTTTTAAGATTTCAAGAACAGACTTACCAAGACCATCTAAATTCAAAATATAAAATTCCATGTGTATATAGGTTTTGGCTGCTTTTAAATCTTGCTTCATCTTTTCAAAAAGTGCATGTCCATCAGTAAACGTCTTCACATGATTATTTTCACTCAAAAAACTCACTTCACGTGACAACATCATTTCTACTAAGTCAGATTGCTTCTCCACGACAGGATTTTCCGTTTTAAAAGTGTGATCAATGAACTGCTGCTTTTGATTTTTGACGCGCGTTCGCGCATCCTCGATTTCTTTTCCTTGTTCATAACGTGAGCTTTTCAATCTTACTGCTCGCCCGAAAAATAAATACAGTAAGAAACCGAATATCGGCATAATAAATAATAACAACAGCCAAGCCCATGTCGCTGTTGCTTCTCGTCGATCCCGCTCTAAAAAGATAATAAACAATGCTAAAACAACATTTATCAGAAAAAAAGCACCTGATACAATTCTATATATCATATTGACGTTCGGATCAAATATGAGTTGCAATGGTGGCTCCCCCTTATCTATTTTTGAATGTCATCATTATAACGCAATTATTGTTTTTAAGCATTTAACTGAATAATGAATAAATTAAATCAAATAAATTATGACAAAAATTTTCCATTTTAAATTCATTTGGGATAAACTAAAAGAAATCATCAAAGGAGGTTTTATAATGAGCTATATCGATTATATCCCGTCTAAAGATGGAACAAAACTTTATGCTAAAATCACACGCGCAGAAAGACTTTTTGATTTTGAACTACCAGATGATGAAACGCTTGATGAACAAATTAATGTCATTATTGTTCATGGCTTAGCTGAACATTTAGACCGTTATGATAAAATTACTGACTTTTTAGTTTCAAATTCTATCAATGTCATTCGCTATGATCAACGTGGACATGGACGTTCTGAAGGTAAACAAACATACTATGATCATAAAGATCAAATTATAGAAGACTTAGATGCAGTCGTTCAATATGTAAAAGACAACTTCGGTAATAAAATATACTTAATCGGCCACAGCATGGGCGGTTACAATGTTGCCTTTTATGGTACACGCTACCCTGGACGTGTGAACGGTATTATAACTTCTGGCGGTGTCACTCGAGATAACAATCGTTTCTTTGAAGAAGCATACGGCGATAGACAAACACCTCCAGATTCGTACGTTCCAAATGTTTTATCAGAAGGCATTTGCTCTGATCTCAATGTGGTTAGAGATTATATCCACGATGCACTCGTTCCAAATGAAATTTCGATGGGTCTTGCATATGCCATTGTGGATGGTGTTATCGAACTTAAAGAAAACCCAGACGCCTTTGTAGATGATGTTTTGATTTTACACGGTCAAGCGGATCCTATCGTTAATCCAAAAGATTCGTTACAATTTTATGATGAGATTGCTTCACAACATAAAGCAATACGTATCTATTCAGACTTACAACATGAAATTTTTAATGAATCTAGCTACAATGAACTTATTTTCCAAGACATCGTTCAATGGATTTACTTTACAGATGAACGCCAAGGCGGCACTACGTTTTAAACGATTACGCTTTAAACATCACGCATTTTTAAAATCACTATAACATGCAAGCGAGCCAGAAGTAACATCACGTTACTTTCTGGCTCGTTTTTTATCAATCTCCCACTGTCTATCCTGACTTACAACACAAAAAGTAGCCCATCACTTGTCATTCCACGGCACGCGTTGTACATTGAACATAGTATAAGTCGTATTTATACAACTACTTCAATATAAGGAGAAATTTATGAAGCACGTTTACTTTAACCATGATGGCGGTGTAGATGATCTCATTTCACTGTTTTTACTTTTACAGATGGAGGATATTCAGTTAATCGGTGTCAGTGCGATTGGTGCAGATAGCTATGTTGAGCCTGCAGAGAGCGCCTCTCGCAAAATTATTAATCGGTTTTCTCGTTACCCTCTAGATGTCGCCGCTTCAGAAGAACGCGGTAAAAATCCATTTCCAAAAGACTGGCGTATGCATGCCTTTTTCATGGATGCCTTGCCTATCTTAAATGAACAGGTTCCTGTACAATCACAGTTAAGAACGGTTCCTGCATATCAAGATATCATCGATCGTCTTGAAACTTCTGCGTCATCCGTGACATTATTATTTACAGGACCTTTAACTGATTTAGCGAAAGCATTACAAATCGCACCTCATATTACTGAAAAAATTGAACGTCTCGTTTGGATGGGCGGCACATTTTTAGAGCGTGGTAATGTGGAAGAACCTGAACATGATGGAACAGCAGAATGGAATGCATTCTGGGACCCAGAAGCGGTAAAAACCGTTTTTGATAGTGCGATACCAATCGATATGGTCGCACTTGAAAGTACAAACCAAGTGCCATTAACGCTCAATATCCGACAAATGTGGGCAGATGAACGCCACTATCCGGGTGTTGACTTCCTAGGCGTCAGCTATGCAGCTGTTCCACCTTTAACACATTTTCAAACGAATTCGACTTATTTTTTATGGGATGTTTTGACGACAGCTTATGTCGGTCAACCTTCACTTGTTAAAAAAGTGGAAGTAAAAGCTTCCGTTTATACAAAAGGACCTAGCCAAGGTCGAACTTATTTAGATGAACAAAACGGACGTCTCATTCAAGTAATCAATCATGTTGAACATGATGCATTCTTTAAATACATTACAGAGCTTGCTAAAAAAGTCTAAATATATTGATGATCTAATACATTCACAATAATACGTCACGCCTGAGATATAATTTATTTTAGTTTACAAAAAAGCTTTTAATTCATTAAAAGAATGGTAGAGGTTGGGATTGCGCATATGCTGATATTGTGTGCTGCGCAATCCTTGTTATCTTTGACGATAGAAACTGAACAAAATACAAATGAACCCAATTATGTTTAAAAATGTTTTAAAAGTTTTATGATGATATTCGCCCTCTTTTAATCTTACTGCTCTCTTTTAATGGATACGTTTGATGATATAAAAAAGTGCTGATTACAATGCATAGTATCGGTAAAATCAATCCTAATATACGTATCCCCATTTGCGTTTCAAAACGCTGATGCTGGTTTGGAATAAAGTGAAATAGCGACATACCAGCACCAATCATGAGACCGGATAATGCATGTGACGCTTTAGTGATAAAGGTATACGTCGCAGTAATTAAACTATCGTGGCGTCGTCCAAATTGTATTTCCCCATCATCAATCACATCCGCGAGCATAATTGTCACCATACCTAGCATGAAACCCGTACCGATTCTAAGAACCATTCCTCCAAATAAAATCCACCCCAATTGATGCGGTGCTACAAAGCCTGAGTATAAAATCAAAACAAGACCGCTAATGATGAATAACATCGCACTATTAAACGCATTTTGACGGCCTACATGCCCTATCCAAAAAGGCAAGCATACTAGCGCAAGCATTTCGACAAATATCACACTGTTAAAATATACAAAATATTGTTCAATATTGATGACATACTTGAAATAATAAATAAGTGTGCCATTAAGTAACTGCATGCCTAAATTAAAAAATAAGAGTAATCCCATCATAGCTAATAAAGCATGATGATGAAAAAGCATCTGTTTGATTTTATTAAAAGGTAATCGAGGAATCGGCTTAACTTTAACTGACTGATTTTCTGGAACACCTATGAGCGTCACTTCAATTGTCACTACAAAAAGTACGCTACAAAAAAGTGCCACAATAAACATACCGACTGAAAGAAGTCCATGACCTAAAATTTGACTCAAACGGTCAATCAAATACAACCCCCATGTTCCAATCATACAAGCAGCTAAACTCGCAAAAAAGCGTGGAATCACAGACATCTTCTCACGTTCTCGCGAATCTTGTGTCAAATTCGGTAGCCATGCCCAATAAGGAATATCCATCATCGTATAAGTCATCCCCCACAATACATACATCACTGACACATAAACATACATCATGAATTGAGGTAATTCAAAGTTCGTAAATAATAAGAGTGTAATCAGTGCATTTGTCGTTGTTCCTATCCCTAGCCATATTTTAAACTTGCCAAAGCGATGCTGCGTTCGATCGACCATTATCCCCATAAGTGGATCGTTGATGGCATCCCATATTCTTGCAATAAAAAAAGAAACCCCACAAAAACGGGGGATAGTTTAATAATATCCGTCACATAAAACATAAAATAAATACTGACTAAATTAAATACAGCATCTTTACCGACGGCACCTACTCCAAATGATAATTTTTGACTTTTGGTTAATTGCACTTTCAAATTGAATCCCCTTTTTCAGTTTATAGGCAAAAGCATTAATAAAAATAGCATAATTCTTTCATCCGTTCCATTGCGCTATGATGCCACAATCAGTGATTATGCTTCCAAAAAAGAAGTAAGACCTGAACACGTAAAATCTACGTATTCTGTCTTACTTCATCTATAAGTTGAGAGTTATGATTCGATTAAAAACGAAACAATCCTATTTTTACATTCCTAATAATGATCGGATTGTCAGACCGACAATGACCGTCGTCGTAATTAAAAAGAATCCTGGAATTAAGAAACTCGTTACTTTTGTTGTACGTGTTTCATCAACATCGACAGCGAATAAAATCGTTGGTTGTGCAGGAATAACGAAGTTCACGTTTAATGTCTGTGCAATTGCAATAAAGAAAGTCGGTGGTATGCCTAGACTCAACACGATTGGGACGACAATAGATGCGGTCGCAGATTGAGAAATCACAATCATCGCCACTAAAGCAACAAGTATAATCATAAGCCAAGGCGCTTGTGAAATGAGACTTCCAATTCCATTTTCCATCATTTCTCGATTAGCAGGTGCACTAAAGATGGTAGCCCCTAACCAACCTGGCCCTAATACCGCAAAAATTGCACCAATTGCAGCTTGTGCAATATGTGTGGTTAAAATCTGATTCGGCTGAACTTTCACTAAAAGAAGATTAATCATTGCACTCGTATACATAAATAGTTGGACAAGATCGGTCATTTGTAAATGAACCGTTTTGCCGTCTATATGGAATGTAGGTCCGATTTTCGGAAAAATACCGAAAGTTAAAATACAGATGACTGCCACTATAAATGTGAAGACACCCCATTTAACCCGTTTATCAAAAGTCTTAACCTCTTGTTTATCTTCAATAATCATTTGTTGTAACATCGTTTGCGCTTGCGCTTCACTTATTTTTGTTCGACCCACAAATGTATTAAAACAGCTGAGAATCAACATACTTATTAACGCCGTAGGTAAAACGATGGAGAGATATTGTCCCATTGTAATCCCTAGACCTGCAAACTCTGAAATCATATAGGCAGTTGCTGAAGCCGCTGGACTACATAATAATGCAATATTTGCTGTTAGTACGGAAGCGGTAAGCGCCTTTTTAGGCTGGATGCGCGCTTTCAATGCTGTTTTAGCAATAATTGGTTCTAAAGATAACGCAATATTAGTTGTCCCAATACCAAACACAAATACAAAAACAATCATCGGTGCGATAAAGATAATTGATTTTGGAAAACGTTCTATCATTTTTGAAGCAAGTTGAACTAAATAATCAATCCCACCTGTTGCTTGAAGTGTACCGCCTGCAATCCCAATGGATAAAATAATCAGCACAGCTGTAACAGGTGCAGAACCTGGGGGTAAACCAAACCCAAAAATCATAATTAATTGGGCAAAAAGTGCAAAGATCCCACAACCCAATGCGCCTGCTGTTCGTAGACCCAAAACAATTGCGAGTATCATAATCAATATTTCTATCGCAAAAAGAAGCATTCTTTTCTTCCTCTTTTCTAAATTTTCATGTGAATATTTTAGCATATTTAAATGAGCAGTTTAATATATAAATAAAGCGATAAATGGCTAAATTGTAACAATTGAAAAAATAAAAAGAGAACGTGAACAACGGTATCAAATCGATAACGTCGTTCACGTTTTCTCATTTATTGTATTATTTACGTTGTAATAGGATGTTCTACTTCAAAGTTTGGATAAACTGACGAATTTCTTCTGACATTTCCTCATCTTTCAAAGCATACTGAATCGTCGTTTTGACAAAGCCAATTTTTTCACCGACATCAAAACGTTCCCCTTCAAAATCATAAGCAAAAACTTGTTCAGATTGATTCAAACGCTCAATCGCATCTGTTAATTGAATCTCTCCGCCTGCACCTGTTTCTTGATTTTCAAGATAATCAAAAATGTCTGGTGTTAGCACATATCTTCCCATAATCGCTAAATTTGATGGTGCTGTACCTGGCGCTGGTTTTTCCACAAATTTTGTCACTTCATATAAGCGATTGTCTTTTGATTTTGGATCAACAATCCCATAGCGGTGCGTTTCTTGTTCAGGCACTTCTTGAACACCAATGACAGATTTACCAGTGCGGTCGTACTCTTCAATCAATTGCTGAATAGCAGGCGTATCAGATTCAACAATATCATCACCTAATAACACGGCAAAAGGTTCGTTTCCAATAAATTGTTTGGCTGTCCAAATTGCATGGCCTAAACCTTTTTGCTCTTTTTGGCGTACATAAAACATGTTCGCTAAATTTGTAGAATGACGCACTTTTTCCAATAACGCATCTTTACCTTTTTCAGCTAAGTTATTTTCTAATTCCACTTGGTGATCAAAATGGTCTTCAATCGCACGTTTATGTTTCCCTGTCACGATAATAATATCTTCAATGCCAGCACGTACCGCTTCTTCAACAATATATTGAATTGTTGGCTTATCTAATATCGGTAACATTTCTTTCGGCATCGCTTTAGTCGCAGGTAAAAAACGTGTACCTAACCCCGCCGCAGGAATAATCGCTTTTTTTACTTTTTTCATCCTCTTCACCTTCACTCATCTATGAT
Organism: Staphylococcus sp. 191; assembly: GCF_011174885.1. NCBI lineage: Bacteria > Bacillati > Bacillota > Bacilli > Caryophanales > Staphylococcaceae > Staphylococcus > Staphylococcus sp. 191. The sequence continues at coordinate 16,221 of NZ_PNRJ01000025.1, forward strand.
TTAAATACAGATTCAAACTCTTCAACAGACTTTCGATCATAAACATCAAAATCAAATGGATTTAATTTATAAGTACCACTTATTTTTAATTGCATCCCTTGCTCAATACCTTCGACATTATTGTCTACAACTATCGCTTGTTGATTATCTAAATAAGCTGTTGTTTCTTTTAAATTAACTGTAATTGCATCTGTTCCAACCGCTAAAGATTCATATACAACTAGACCTAATCCCTCATAATTAGAAGACAACACAAATGCATCACAATGTTTTAACAATGCATAAGGGTTTGTCAAACCACCTAGGATAACAATATTTTCTCTAGCTACTGATTCTCTTACCCACTGTATCGTTTGTGAACGTAATGGTCCATGTGGGCAAATCATAATTAAAAATACATTTGGATTTTCTAAGTAAACTTTTTCAAATGCTGCAATTAATTTATCGTGCCCTTTTTGATAATCATAACGTCCAATATTAATAAATACATGCATGTTAGGATTAAATATGGCATTAATCATTTTAACTTTAGAAACTCTAAATTGGTTTTGAAATGCCACTGTAGCTACACCTGTATCAGATTTTTCTTGATATAATGTTTGGATAGCTTCAAATTGATTTTTATAAAGATAAGGAAACTTTTTTTTCAACATTTGTTCTAAAATCAATGCTTCATATGTTTTAATAATTTGATGTCTTACCTGCTCTAAAACAAAATTTTCACGGATTTGTACTTCACTATTAGCATTTAACGAATCTTTACTTTTTTCTTGTAAAGTTAAATTATGATTATAAAGCGCTTGTGCTTCAGGATAATATTCCCCAATGTGTGCTAATTTTTCTTCAACTGAAGCATTTCTACGCCCTACTTGCATCATTACTTCATCATTATCGTTAAAAGCATATTCAACTTTTACATCCTCCAATGTTTCAAATATACTTTCTTCCGATAATCTTTTAGCACGTTGTTCACCCAAAAAATTATTTACAACCACAACTTTATGCGTAATCCCTTTTATTTTTTTTATTATATTACTACGTAAGTTTTCATGTACAAGAACTACTTTATCTGCTTTCTGATATGCTTTAAAAATAATTTTGCGACTGTAATTTTTCTTAGCTTTATACTCTGCAAACATATCAGTATGAACCCATATTGCTTTTTTATGGTTGATGAATTGTAACATAGCTGCATACTTTCTCTCGAAACCTGTATAGTGGATGAACCAATCTATTTTCAAATCACCAAAGATACGCTTGAATTCTTCATTAAAAATACGGCTTAATTGTGCTTCAAATTGTTTCAAATCTAGACGCTCATTCTTCATGAACTGCTTTAATAACAATCTATCTTTAAAGTTGCCATTAATTTCACCATCAACTGGATAAAAATGAACGTTCTTAGGTAAATTTCTTAAGCGCTCAAAATATTCAGGCTTTGTTTGATGTTTATCAAAAAAACATATATAATTTCGTTTTTCTGTATCGACATTTTCCAAAGTATTAATTAATGCGGTCGTCACACCGTTATTCCAAAAGCCTCCACTTACAATAGCAACTGTTTCTTTTCCATTGTATAAATTAAACGTTGAGACATCTTCATGTTGACGACCTTCTAACATATGAGCAACAACAATATCTGAGCCATTTGTTTGATCTACAGAATTGAAGCGTTTATTAATATTAGAATAATCCACATTATGTGGTAGTGTATAAATCTTTTCTACTAAGCCATTCATAGTATCTACCTGTGTAAATGGGTAAGTCGTAATATCTTCATAAATACCACGCTCTTCTTCGTATTCATCTAAATCATATGTATACAAAATTACTGGTTTGTTTAAATTAGCATAGTCATACATAACGGAGGAATAATCTGTAATTAAGCCATCCGTTCCAGCTAAAAATGTATATGTTTCAAAATCGTTTGGTAAAGGTCTGATTTTGCTATAGTTAGTGCTTATATCAACTTTTTCAAAAGGATGTAATTTAGCAAACACAATTGTATTATCATCTAAATTTTCTTCTAAATAGTCAAACATTTCTTTAAGGTGTACTGAGTTTTTCACCTTACCAACGCTACCTCGCCATGTTGGCATATAAACTAGAATCTTTTTATCTGCGAATTGATAAAAATTTCTAATTGACTCTCTTGCGTTGGGTTGGTAAAAAGCATCATTTCTTGGTGATGGTGCTACAACCATTTCACCCTGATAAACGCCATTAAGATGGGCAGTCTCTGCTAATATATCCTTTGTATAAATATTATTAACATAAATTCTATCTGCCATATAATAATTTCTTTGAACGTTTGCCACATCGATCATATTCGGCATGTCTCTTCCCATATATTTTAAAGGCGTCCCATGCCATATCATGAAATATTTTTGTTCTGGTCGTTTGTTAAAAAATGGATAAAACGTTGTATCATTAATCAAAATTCCTGCGACAGCTAATAGCTCATAATAACGTATCGATAAATGCGTGATATATTCAACCTTATGAGCATATTTATTTGTGAAGAATTGAGGTGCTTCAACATTTTCTTTTAAAACAACATAGAGTTTCGCTTGTGGTTGTTGCTTTAAAATGCTATCAATCATATAGAAAATATGTCCGCCTAGCGAATCACCATGCACTGCCTCTAAAATTATTGTATTTTTCTCTACTTCTTTGTTTCGGCGATGATTTACATAGGCGAATTTACCCTCATTATTTCTAAAGTTTGTTAATTTCTTTCTAATATTAAGTTTTTTCATACTATTATTCGCCTCATTTGTACTGTAGTTTTTACTTAAACAAATTTATATTTTACTCAAATTAAGTTCTGAAATGTTTATTATACACAATCATTTTTAATTATACTAAAACCGCTTCCAATGTCCACTGAAATTTTAATATTTAATTAATTTGGTTCTTTGTCAACGTCGGTTGGCGAGACGATAACGCATTAAGCAACGTTATTTTGTTGTTTAATGCATTTTTTATATTCACTTACAAATACCTTGGAAATGATTAAGATTCGATTCTAAAA
>NZ_PNRJ01000026.1:0-13910 GCF_011174885.1 Staphylococcus sp. 191
GTTATATATATTCAAATTAAGCAACTTGTGATTATGTATGATATTTGCATTAACTATTATTTTTAGATAACCTATTTCTTGTATAAAAAACGTTTAGACATCGTAGATTGCACAACAAAGGGATCAAAAATTAAATAAGGGGTGCTTTAAAGTGCATAAAAAATATAAGCTAATGGACTGGGTTGTTTTTATTGGAACAGCAATCGTGTTATTAATGGCTGTTATTCCGATGATGGTCTTCCCAGAACAGAGTCGCTCAGTTGTAGTTGCGATGAATAATTTCGTCACTTCAAAACTCGGCGCGATTTATCTCGTATTGGGGTTAGCGATTTTTTGTTTTGTTTTATACATAGCATTTGGTAAATATGGGTCTGTGACTTTAGGTCGTGCGAGTGATAAACCCGAATTTAGTGACTTTGCATGGGCATCCATGTTATTTTGTGCGGGCATTGGCTCGGATATATTATATTGGGGTGTCATCGAGTGGGCATATTATTATCAAGGCCCGCCTCATGGTGCAAAACCTTTATCTGATGAAGCACTTAACTATGCGACGATGTATGGCATGTTTCATTGGGGACCGATTGCATGGGCAATATATGTACTCCCTGCCTTACCAATTGGGTATCTCGTATTTGTGAAAAAGCAACCTGTTTTTAAAATCAGTCAAGCTTGTCGACCAATATTGAAAGGTCAGACAGACAAATTTTTAGGAAAACTCGTTGATATTTTATTCATCTTTGGACTTATTGGAGGAACAGCGACATCACTGGCTTTAGGGGTGCCTATGATTTCAGCCGGTCTTGAAAAGTTATTTGGTATAGATGGAACAAGTATGGTCGTAAAGAGTATCGTGCTCTTATGTATTACAATTGTATTTGCATATAGTTCATACCAAGGTTTGAAAAAGGGAATTCAAGTTTTAAGTGACTTGAACGTTTGGCTTTCCTTCATTTTACTTGGCTTTATTTTTATCGTTGGACCAACGATTTTTATTATGGAAACGACGGTAACTGGCTTTGGGAATATGTTGAAAAACTTTTTCCAAATGGCCACTTGGTTGGAGCCGTTCGGTGGCATTGGCGGACGTGAAGAAACGAAATTCCCACAACAATGGACGATTTTCTATTGGTCATGGTGGATTGTTTATGCGCCATTTATCGGTCTGTTTATTGCGCGAATCTCAAAAGGTCGTACTTTAAAAGAAGTAATATTAGGAACAATTGTTTACGGTACATTTGGTTGTGTGCTGTTCTTCGGTATTTTTGGCAACTATGCTGTTTATTTACAAATTTCAGGTCAATTTGATGTGATTCATTATTTAAATGCACATGGTACGGAGGCAACGATTATTGAAGTGATTAGTCATTTGCCGTTTCCACAAATTGTTATTAGCTTGTTTATTATTTCAGCCTTTTTATTCTTGGTTACAACCTTTGACTCTGCGTCGTATATTGTCGCAGCGGCAACACAAAAACGTGTTAAAGGAGAACCGATTAAAGCCAATCGATTATTTTGGGCGTTTGCTTTATGTTTACTTCCATTCTCGTTGATGCTTGTCGGTGGTGAAAAGGCACTTGAAATACTACAAACCGCTTCTATTGTTGCGGGTGTACCTTTAATTGTCATTTTTATCACTATTATGATTTCGTTTATGATGATTCTAGCAGGGGATCGGATTGCGCTACAATCACGTGCTGATCGTTTTAAACGTATTGAACGCCGATCATTGAGAATTTTAAGAGTTGGCGAAGATGAAGAGGATGATAATTTATAAAAAATAGGAAAAGCTTTATGACGTCTTAACGGGCGCCATAAAGCTTTTTTGATTAGGTATCAAACTTTGTTATTGAAATAAAATATGATTTGCAGTCTTTAGCTCACCGATTGTAGCTATTGAAAAAGGCTAGGTTATTCGGTTTTGAATTTGTCTGATCTACATCTCTTCATGAGAAAATACTGAAACAGCTTTATTTTTTTATGTCTTTAGGTTTAGGAATAGGGAAGTGTTCAAATATTTCTCCCGATTTTAATGCATCACTAATTGATTCTAACCAATAGTAATAAATCCGAGAATGCTCTAAATGGGCTTTTATTTCTATCGCTTCTTCTCTCGTTGCTTCATCTACATCTTCAGCTGCAATAATCTTATCAATCATTGCTTCTGATTCTCTGAGTGCAGCCATATTGATTGAAATTTCTCGGTTCCATTTTCTAGTGAAAAAGTTACAGAAAAACTCAAAGAAATCTTTTTCAGCTTCAAAATGTTGTTTGCGACTGCCTCGAGTGAAGCGTTGCTTAACAATGTCATATTCTTGCAATTTCTTAACGCCCGAACTCATGCTTGGCTTACTCATTTGTAATTCTTGACGCATTTCATCCAATGTCATGCTGTCTTTGAATAACATAATACCGTAGAGATTTCCAACACTACGATTAATCCCATATAAATCCATAGTTTCAGCAATTGAATTAATAACAATATCTTTCGCGACTTCGAGTTGTGCTTCGTGTGATTTTGGTCGTGCCACGACATCTCACCTCCCTATAAATTAACTCGTTAATAGCGTTAACGCTCTAAATTTTAATCTTTAATTAAATATAAATCAAATGTTCATTAATAATTTAACGGTTTTTTTGGCACACTGCAAATCCAAGCGATGTCGATTGACATGGCACTTTTCCTTGTGATAAAGTTAAATTTGTGAAATTCGTTAAATAAAAACTTAACAAACTTAACGGAGGTATATGCATGGAATTTGTAAACCAATTATCTCGTCGTCAATATATTGATGGGGAATGGGTAGAAAGTAGCAATCAAGCGACACGTCAAATTCTCAATCCTTATAACCAAGAAGTGATTATAGAAGTAGCAGAAGGAACGAATGAAGATGTAGAACGTGCAATTCTAGCAGCGAGACGTTCATTTGATGAAGGTGTGTATGCACTTGAAACAGGTGAGAACAAAGGTAAAAAGGTTCGTGCAATTGCGGATCAAATCAAAGCGCATCGTGAAGAGTTGGCGCATTTAGAAACATTAGATACAGGTAAAACTTTAGAAGAATCTCTTGCAGATATGGATGATATACACAATGTATTTATGTATTTTGCAGGTTTAGCAGATAAAGACGGGGGCGAATTAATTAATTCACCTATTCCAAATACAGAAAGTAAAATCGTCAAAGAGCCAATCGGAGTTGTGACTCAGATTACTCCTTGGAACTATCCGCTATTACAAGCTTCATGGAAAATTGCGCCAGCACTTGCAACAGGTTGTTCTATTGTCATGAAGCCGAGTGAAATCACACCTTTAACAACTATTCGTGTGTTTGAGCTTATGGAAGAGGTAGGTTTCCCTAAAGGCGTTATTAATTTAGTTTTAGGTGCAGGCTCTGAAATCGGTGACATCATGTCTACGCATCCTGAAGTGGATTTAGTGTCATTTACAGGCGGTATCCAAACAGGTAAACGTATTATGAAACAAGCCGCAGAGCATGTTACGAATATTGCACTTGAACTTGGTGGTAAAAATCCAAACGTTATTTTTGAAGATGCTGACTTTGATTTAGCTGTTGATCAAGCATTAAATGGTGGCTTTTTCCATGCAGGTCAAGTATGTTCGGCAGGTTCTCGTATTATTGTTCATCATTCTATTAAAGATAAATTTGAAAAAGCATTAATTGAGCGTGTTCAAAATATCAAATTAGGTAATGGATTTGATGAAGATACTGAAATGGGACCACTTATTTCTGAACAGCATCGTGACAAAGTTGAAAAATATATGACAATTGCGCAAGAAGAAGGCGCAAAGATTGCTATCGGTGGTAAGCGACCATCTAGAGAAGATTTAAAAAATGGTTATTTCTTTGAGCCGACAATCATCACAAACTGTGACACCTCTATGCGTATCGTACAAGAAGAAGTGTTTGGTCCTGTTGTAACGATAGAAGGTTTTGACACAGAAGAAGAAGCTATCAAATTAGCTAATGACTCTATCTATGGTCTTGCAGGTGGTGTCTTTACGAAAGATATCGGAAAAGCGCAACGTGTGGCATCAAAAATGAGAATGGGTACAGTATGGATCAATGATTTCCATCCTTATTTTGCACAAGCACCATGGGGCGGCTATAAACAATCAGGTATCGGTCGCGAACTTGGACATCACGGTTTAGAAGAATATTTAGAAACAAAACACATCTTAATGAATACAAGCCCTGAGCCAGTTCACTGGTTTGGCCAATCAGAATCATAAATTGAGCAATTGAATGAGCGTTTGTCTTTTATATGACAGACTTCTTTCAAAGTAAAAAGGTGTGAAAGAATGACGTAAATGCAACGATAAGTGCTAAACGTTTCTTTCACATCTGTACATAGTTTGAAATAGCGCGTCAGTATACAACTACGAGGAGGATTTTTGTTATGAGTAAAGCGTACGACAAAATGTATGATTATATCATTATCGGTGGTGGGAGTGCTGGATCTGTATTAGGTGCTCGCCTCAGTGAAGATAAAGACAAAAAAGTCTTAGTACTTGAAGCAGGACGCAGTGATTACCCTTGGGATTTGTTAATTCAAATGCCAGCTGCTTTAATGTATCCATCAGGTAACCGCCTTTACGATTGGAAATATGAAACAGATGGCGAACCGCATATGGGCGGACGTAAAGTTTTCCATACACGTGGTAAAGTGTTAGGTGGATCAAGTTCAATCAATGGGATGATTTATCAACGTGGTAACCCACTAGACTATGAAAAATGGGGTAAACCTGAAGGCATGGATACTTGGGATTATGCCCACTGTTTACCTTACTTCAAACGTTTGGAAACGACTTTTGGTGCAGATGCAGATGATCCAATACGTGGTTTAAATGGTCCTATTAAATTACGTCGTGGTCCTGCTGATAACCCGTTATTCCATGCATTTTTCGATGCCGCTGTCGAAGCGGGTTATAAAAAAACGAAAGATGTGAATGGTTTCCGTCAAGAAGGGTTTGGTCCATTTGATAGTCAAATTCATAATGGTCGCCGTGTTTCTGCTTCACGTGCCTATTTACGTCCAGCAATGAAACGTCAAAACTTAACGGTTAAAACACGTGCATTCGTTGAAAAACTTCATTTTGATGGTAATACCGTTACAGGTGTGACTTATAAACGAAATGGTCGTTTACACAAAGTGCTCGCAAAAGAAGTTATCTTATCTGGTGGTGCATTTAACACACCACAATTGCTACAATTGTCAGGTATCGGTGATTCTGAGCATTTACGTTCATTAGGTATCGAACCTCGTATTCACTTACCGGGTGTAGGTGAAAACTTTGAAGACCACTTAGAAGTGTACATTCAACACACTTGTAAAGAGCCTGTCTCATTACAACCTAGCTTGAATATTTTCAAAATGCCATTTATTGGTTTGGAATGGTTAACACGTCGTACAGGTGCGGCATCAAGTAACCACTTTGAAGGTGGGGGATTCGTTCGCTCAAATAATGATGTGAAATATCCAAACTTAATGTTCCATTTCTTGCCACTTGCAGTACGCTATGATGGACAAAAAGCAGATACAGCGCATGGTTACCAAGTTCATGTTGGACCAATGTATTCAAATTCAAGAGGTAGCTTGAAAATCACATCAACGAACCCATATGTTAAACCAAAATTTGTATTTAACTATTTATCTACAGATGAAGATAAACGCGAATGGGTTGAAGCTATCCGTGTCGCACGTAACATTTTAAAACAACCTGCACTTGATCCTTATAATGGTGGAGAAATTTCACCAGGACCTTCTGTTCAAACAGACGAAGAAATTTTAGATTGGGTACGTCGAGACGCTGAAACAGCATTGCACCCATCTTGTAGTGCAAAAATGGGCCCTGCTTCAGATCCAATGGCAGTAGTGGATCCATTAACAATGAAAGTTCACGGCATGGAAAATCTACGTGTAGTAGATGCGTCAGTCATGCCAACAACAACAAATGGTAATATTCACGCACCTGTATTAATGCTTGCTGAAAAAGCGGCAGATATTATTCGTGGTGTTCAACCGCTTGAGCCTGAACATGTTGATTATTATGTTCATGGTAAACATGATGAAAATGCAGGCGCTATCGATTAAGCTAAAAATAAATTTAAATATCAGATGATTGAAGTTGACTTCTAATTTAAAACAACCCTTTCCAAGTTCAATGTGATACAAGGAGAGGGTTGTTTTTATGTTTGAAATCATAATGCTTATTTTTATGGCGCATCATATCAAAGGACTTACCATTTTTCAATCTTTTGACGTTCACCTTTAAAATTATTTTGAATACGATGTCTTTTCTCTAACTCGTGTTCTATTGTATTGAAATTGATGTTTTGTGATTCGAGTAAAACAAAGAGATGATAGAGTAAATCAGCACTTTCAGAAATGACTTCAGAAGCGTTTTGTTTCATAGCAGCAATCACGACTTCGAAAGCTTCTTCACCCAACTTTTTACTGATTTTTTCAATGCCTTCATTGAAAAGGTATTGCGTATAAGAGTTGGAATCATCTGCTTTCAACCGTTGGCGAATAGTACTTTCAAGTTGTTGAAGTTGAAAAGTCGGAGTCGTATTGAAACAGCTTTGTGAACCTGTATGACAAGTCGGTCCCATTGGTTCCACAAACAGCAATAACGTATCTTGATCGCAATCTAAATACATGTTTTTGACTCGTTGTATGTTGCCTGATGACTCTCCTTTTTTCCAAAGTCGTTGCTTTGAGCGAGAGTAAAACCATGCGACTTGTTCTTGCACTGTTCTATGGAAAGCTTCTTCGTTCATATAGCCCAACATGAGCACTTGTTGCGTCTTGCTATCTTGCAAAATGACTGGAATTAAGCCTTTTGAAAAATCGGGTTTTAAGACCATCTTACGGGGACACCTCCTTGATTCAGTTCACGTTTGATTGCTGCAACGGTTGTTTCTTTATCGTGTAAAATGCTTGCCGCTAATCCAGCAGACACAGGAGTTTGTGTGAATAATTCTTTGAAGTGTTGTGCATCACCACCGCCACCTGAAGCGATAATCGGGATATTGACTAATTTAGAAATTTGATTCAGGTGCGCAATATCAAAGCCTTGTTTCGTTCCATCATGTGCCATACTTGTGACGAGAAGCTCTCCAGCACCTAAAGCCTCTACTTTCCGTACCCAATCGTAGACGCGAATAGGCGTTTGCCGTTTACCTCCATGGGTACAACAATAATAATCATTCGTATTTTGATCGTATAAGCTATCGATCGCGATACATATGCATTGTTTTCCAAATTTTTGACTTGCTTGCTGTATGAGATCGGGATTATTGAGTGCTGCTGAATTGAGAGACACTTTATCTGCACCATGTCTTAAAAGTTGGGATATCTCTTCCAAAGATGAAATGCCGCCACCCACTGTTAATGGAATAAAAAGCTGGGAGGCAGTTTGTTGGATGATATCAAGTGTCAGTGCGTGTCCTTGTTCCGTTTTTGAGATATCTAAAAAGACAAGCTCATCGGCTCCAGCTTGATTATAGTATAGCGCAAGATCAACTGGGTGACCGATGTCTCTGAGTCCTTTAAACTGTATCCCTTTGACAACACGGCCATCTTTAACATCTAGACAAGGAATAATTCTTTTTTTAATCAAGTTAAACCCTCCCAAAATGAGGCTTGATTCGCTGCTTTACCGACGATTGCTGCTGAAACACCGAGCTTATCTAACTGCTGTATGTCTGCTTGATGTCGAATGCCACCAGAAGCTATAATCGGTAATTTACTATTCTTAGCGAGTTGAGCTGTTGTATCAAAATTAGGACCACTCATTTTTCCATCCTTCGTGATGTCAGTATAGATGATGCCATTTAAAGGAAGATGTTGGATTTGGGAGACATAATCAAAGACGTTGAGGACAGTTTCTTCCGTCCAACCATTAATTTGAATCGCACTTTGCTTGGCATCGACAGATACCAATATTTTCCCGGGAAATAAATGGCTCATTTCAGCCAGCCAGGACTGATCTATTATGGCTTGAGTACCGACAATGCAGTAATCTGCTCTGGATGATAAATAGGCTTGAATCGTCTCTTTGTTACGGATACCGCCGCCCACTTCAATCGGCTTTTGACTCATTTGAACTAACTGTTGAATAGCGTCCATCTCGACAGAGCGTTGTGATTTGGCACCTATTAAATCGATGATGTGAATACGATCAACGCTATCGAACTGGTTGTAAAATTCGATACTCTTCTCAGCACTGCGCATCATAACTTCAGTTGTTTGATAGTTTCCCTCTGTGAGGCGTACACTTTTACCTTCTATTAAATCAATCGCCGGCCAAAGTTTAATCATGTTGCCATCCTCCTTTTAACGCTTGGTCTAAAATCTGTAAACCGTAATCACCACTTTTTTCTGGATGAAATTGAATACCAATACAATCATCTTGTTGAACGATGCCTGGAATAGACGTGCCATAGTCACTATAGGCGATAACTGCAGGTGACATTGGCGCTTGATAAGTATGAACATAATAGACATCTTTGTTTAACGCGGGTATTTCACTTTTTAACTGATTCCAACCAAGATGTGGAACCGTATAAGGGGTCTGAATTTCTTGAATTTTCCCTTTGATTAAATCAAGACCCGACACATAACCTTCATCGCTATAAGAGTACAGAAGTTGCATACCTAGACAAATACCGATAATGGGTTGTTGGTGCTGTCTTAATACATCGTATAGACCGTATTGATGAATGGCTCGCATTGCGTCTTTGAAATGGCCTACACCTGGCAGAATCAAGACGTCTGCATGTTCTATCATTTCTGGTTCGCGCGTTACGATAGAGGGATAGCCAAGATGGTTCACTGCGCGTTGCACATTAAAAATATTGCCAAGTCCATAATCTATGATTGCAATCATCATTCAATCACACCTTTAGATGAAGGAATACGTCGGTCTTCTGAATCACGCAGCGCTTGTTTTAAAGCATGTGCAAATGCTTTGAAAATCGCTTCAATTTCGTGGTGCGTATTTCCTTGATGAAGTAAGTCGATGTGAACCGTTAAATGGGCATTGATCACTAAAGCTCTAAAAAATTCTTTGACGAGTTCTGTATCAAACTGGCCCACTTTTTCCTTGCTGAAGTGCGCATGAAAGTTGAGGTAAGGGCGGCCACTTATATCGACAACAGCACGTGCTAATGTTTCGTCCATCGGAATATATTGGGTACCATAACGGGTGTAATGAACTTTATCTTTAATCAACTGTCGTAACAGTTGTCCAAGAACGATACCGATATCTTCGGTCGTATGATGATCATCGACCCATGTATCACCTTCAACGTCAATTTGTAACGCTAAGTCACTATGAAAGCTCCATAATGAGAGCATGTGGTCTAAAAATCCGACACCAGTATGAATTTGACTCTCTTTTTCAGATATGCTGAGTTTAATGTCAATTTTGGTTTCTGTCGTTTCACGGCGAATTTGATATGTCATTGTTGTTCACTCCATTCTTTCACGACTTTTTCAAATTGATTTAAATGTGGCTGATCAATGATGGAATAACGTATGCATTCAGCTAACATTTTTTCATCTTTTGAATGATAAAAGCGTGGTAGAAAGCCACGTGCTTTAACGTAATGTCCAAGTGATAAGGCTTGAGGCCCTGATGTTAAAACAAAATTAGTATCACTTGGAAAGACATGCATATGGGGACTAGCATATTTCATCAAGATTTCTTTTAAGCGCTGACTCAATTGACGTTGGTGTTGGATGAACACTTTTGTTTGTTCCATATGTTCAAATAGATAAATGCCGATAGATAGGGTAAATGCACTTAAAGGATAAGGGTGTTCAATTTGGCGTACAGTTGAAATGGTTTTTTCTGTACTGATTAAGACACCGAGTCGTAACCCCGCCATGGCAAAAGCTTTGGAAAGTGTACGCATGATTAGGATATGATCTTCTAATTCGATTTGTAACGGTATTGAAAAGTCAACATAGGCCTCATCAACGATTAAATAGCCTCCTATCACTTTCATTTGATTTGCGATAGTGATTAATTCATTTTCAGTAAAACGGTGCCCCGTTGGATTGTGTGGATTACTGAGAATGAAAAAACGAGGTTGTACTTCATCGATGCGATCAAGTATCGTTTCAAGTGAAAATGTTAAATCGGGTGATGCATCAACAAAATGAATTTGACGCTTCACTTGCCGTGCATAATCTTGATACATAAAAAAATCGGGATTGAGCGTTAAACAGGGACCTTCTGGCATAATAAGCATCAATTTTTGTATTAATTCGTCAGAACCATTTCCACAGCATAGTTGTTGACTACTGAATTGCTGGCCATAATAATTCGCATAAGCTTGGCGAAAGCGGTCATAATCAGTATCTGTATATAAATGATAGTCACAATTTTTGATAAGATTCATCAATGTTTCATCATTAAGTGGCTTTATCGGGCTTTCATTCTTATTCATGCGAATCATTGTGTATCACCTCTATTTCGAATCTCTAGTGATTTTTTATGATTGATTAATTGTTCGTCACCCGCTATTCGAGCAGCATCAGAATAGGTGCGTTGGTACGTTGATGCGCTCAAATGAATGACCGTATGTTTAGTTAAAAAATCGTTCACAGACAGACCATGTTGAAAGCGTGCTGTTCGTTGTGTAGGCAGCACATGACTCGGCCCAGCGATATAATCTCCAATGGCTTCTGGTGCATAGCGCCCTATAAACAAGCTACCTACATAATGGATGAAAGGGATGTATCGTTCTGGATGCGCAGTTTGAACTGAAGCATGTTCAGGTGCAATGGTATTCATAACTTTACAATTATCATTAAAATCTAAAGTGTGAATTAAATAGTGATGATGTTTTAAACTTTCTGCTAATATTTTTGAGCGCTGTGCATTTTTAAGTTCAGCTTGGATACGTTGTTCAAGCGCCTTAAGGACGGATTTATCGTTTGAAAGGACATAAGTTCTTGCCATTTCATCATGCTCAGCTTGGGCGAAAACATCATAGACAATGGCCTCCATATCGCTATGGTTATCTATAATGAGTGCAATCTCACTCGGACCTGCAATTTGATCGATACCTACTTCTCCGTACAAATATTTTTTCGCATACGCCACATATTGATTCCCTGGCCCAACGATTTTATCTACTTTAGGGATAGTTTCTGTGCCATAGGCTAATGCGGCGATACTTTGGGCGCCACCGACTTGATACACGTGATCGACACCGGCAATTGCACAAGCAGCAAGAACGCTTTGGGCAATACCATTAGTTTGGGGTGGTGTGACAACAATGATATTTTTAACATTTGCCACTTTCGCGAGTGTCGCGGTCATTAAGACAGTAGATGGATAACTTGCTTTACCCCCAGGCACATATATCCCTACACTTTCGATAGGATGATAGACTTCGTAGAGTTCTTGTGTTGAACTTTGTTGCTGATATTTAATTTGTCTCTGATAATGTTCGATTCTTTGATGACTATGCTGGAGTGCTGCTTTTAATTCAGGCTCCAAATTTGTAAAAGCTTGTTTCAGCTCTGAACTAGGTATTTCTAGTGATTGTACTTGTACGTGATCAAATTGCTTGTTGTAGTCGAATAATGCACGGTCACCTTCATTTTTGACACGTTCACAGATGGCGGCCACTTGTTCGTGAAGGTGTTGGTTAAACTGTGCTTCAGATTGTAATTGCTGTAAAAATGCTGTGCTGTTAATCATCAATGAGTGACACCCCTAACATTTGAATAAATGCATCAATTTCTGATGCGGCAGTGAAAAAACTTTGACGGTTCGTAATTAATAGCGCTTGTATACTGGAAATCTGCTCCTTTTCGACAAGACCATTAGAGCGAAGTGTGCTTCCGGTTTGTACGATATCAACGATGCCATCAACCATGCCAATGACACAAGCTAACTCGATAGAGCCCGAAAGTTCGATTAACTCAATGTCACGACCTGTGGATTTAAAATAATCGCGGGCTGTTTTCGGATAAGAAGTTGCGATTTTGTGATATGCTTCTGTCGATTCAAAAGCGGCCACAGAAAAATGACATTGTCCAAAAGGAAGGGCGATAAGTTGATTAACGTCATATTTCTGCTCGTTTAAAATATCACTTCCTGTAATACCGATATCTGCAATCCCTTGTTCTACATATATAGGAACGTCATTTCCTTTAACGAAAAGAAAACGAAAATTTTCAGTTTTGATTTGAAGTTGTCGGGATCGCGACTGAAGCTGTGAAGCCAATTCAACCTGCTCCTGTTGTTCTAAGTAGGCAATCAAACTTTTTAGCAAACGTCCTTTTGCTAATGCAATGGTTAACACAATAGTCACTCCTTCTCGTTATAATGTGAGTCCTAAACCAAATCCTTCTAAAGTATCTTTGTAATAACCGCCTGTTAAAGTCAGATTGCTTTTTTTCAGATGTGCATGAATAAAGGCACCTTTATAATACGACCGCGGAGGTTGGGGTGTCATATCGAGATGGATAGGGGTGATACCTAACGATTTGAAATAGGTATCCCAACGATTCAAACTCCGCAAAATATAGTGGTCGCTCGGGAATAAGGTGTTCAGTAAACTGAGTTGTTGATGTGTCGGTGTTAACAACAATTGAACAACTGGATGACTGAGCCCTAAAGCGGATTTCAATTCAGAAATGTTACGTTGTGCAATCCATGTCAATAGTTGTGCGTCGTGTTGCACATCGCTTAATAATAAATCCGTTAATTGGTAATGACCGATTACGACATATTGAATTTGATCTTCTAAGCATTGTTCAATGTACAACTTGAATGTTTCAAATGTATCGTGAATCTCTTGAATACTCGGTTGATAATATTCTAGGCCAAGTTGTATACAGACATGCTGATTTCGGACAATTGAACCAGCATATGCAACTGCGCGATGTTGTATAGGATAGTCTTGGTAATAGCGCACTAGTTGATCAGTAAAATCATTGCGCAAAGCATAAAGCTGTGAGCCAGATTGCCAAACACTTTTTTCAGACATTTGTTTAAGATCGTCAGAAGAGAGTGTTTCCCAAACTAATGTTTCGATAAAAGGTGTATCTATGAGCTCGAAGTTACGAGATTCCGCAATCTTTAAAAACCGAAGCTCTTTTTCTTTGTCTAAAATTAAAGGATGCATTATCATATCGCCTCGCTTTCGTTCTCTACCGAGTTAAAGTATTTTTGAGAGAATATGAGTATGTTAGCATATGAATATTCAGATTTCAACGAAAAATTCTGAAAAATAAAAAATGAATGGTCTTATAGGCTTTAATAGTGGGTAATTAGAAAATAAAAAAACTTGAAAAAAATACAACTGAAATGTACACGAGAATGGTGTGCATTGCTAAATGCTTAGCAATTTTATCTGATATAAAACAATCGTATTTTGAGCGACCAAATTGTATAATTAAGTAAGATATTAAAAATATATACGATGAGGGAGCATGCTATATGAAATTTGAAAAATATATCGATCATACGTTGTTAAAACCAGAATCAACACGTCAACAAATTGATCAAATCATTGAAGAGGCCAAAACGTATCATTTTAAATCGGTTTGTGTCAATCCGACGCATGTTCAATACGCTGCCGAACGTCTTGTAGACAGTGACGTGCTCGTGTGTACGGTGATTGGTTTTCCATTAGGCGCATCAACAACAGAAACGAAAGCTTTCGAAACAGAAGATGCTTTACGTAAAGGTGCAGATGAAATTGATATGGTCATCAACATTGGTGCTTTAAAAGACGGTCGTTACGCTGATGTACAACAAGATATTGAAGCTGTGGTCAAAGCAGCCCAAGGACATACGGTTAAAGTCATTATTGAAACAGTCTTACTGACAGATGAAGAAAAAGTGAAAGCCTCTGAAT
>NZ_PNRJ01000027.1:0-12627 GCF_011174885.1 Staphylococcus sp. 191
GTCCTGCCCCGGCAAGGATGACTAGGGTTGAACAAGCTTGAAATGCGATGTTCAATCCAGTCAGCTACTGCGCTCTCTTAGGTTTACCATCAATATTAGTGCACTCAACACTATCTATCAAATAGAATTCCATACTAAAAAAGACCATACTACCTATTAAGTAGAATGGCCATTATGTAGATTTATCCTTATATGACAGACATATATTATTGCGCAATTGCTTCTTGTTGAAGTTCTTCTTCTACAAATGAAACTTGAACGTTTTCAGTCAAAACGTCAGCATACGTGTAAGATACACGCTCAAAATTATGTTTCTCAGGGTCTAATTCAACAACGAACACTGATGGATACGTTTCAGTAAGAACGCCACAACGTTCAATTGTTTTTTTACGACCTCCATTAGCTTTAAGTACAATACGATTTCCTAATTGACAATCAAGAGAATTTTTGATGTCTCCAATAGATTTTGGCATATTGCTCCACCTCGCTACAAGTGTATTATAACACAATTAAGTAGGATGCGTCAAATAAAATTTTAATTTTAGCAAGGTGGCGTGCCAATGTCAACAAATTTAGAATGTTAATTGAGGGAAATTTTCCAATTCTTCATACAATCGTGCATATTCTTGTATTGACAATGTTTCCCCGCGTCGTTTCGGATCAATTCTAGCTTTTTCTAACCATTGTAAAATTTCATTCCGCTGCGCTTTTCCATCATCAAAGAGATTCTGATAATTGTTGAAAATCGTTTTACGTCTCTGACTGAATGCACCTTTTGCCATTTTGAAAAACGCTTGCTCATTTTTCACTTCGACAAGTGGATATTGGCGCTTCATTAATTTAACGACAATAGAATCTACATTAGGTGGTGGCATAAAGACCGTTTTCGGAACGGTCAGAACTTTCGATGTTTCTGTATAATACTGGGTTACTATTGATAAAGAACCATATGCTTTAGAGCCCACTTGCGCATTTAAACGCTCACCCACCTCTTTTTGCATCATGACCACGTAACCATCAATATTCAAATCTTGCTCTAATAGTCGGAGTAGAATTGGCGTCGTAATATAATACGGCAAATTAGCGACAACCATTATTTTTTCACATTTCGATAAATACATCTGCATTGCCTCTGAGACATTTGCTTTCAAAATATCTTCATTGATGACTGTAACATTGGGATAGGGTGATAATGTATCTTTTAATACAGGGATTAATCTTTGATCAATTTCAAAGGCTAAAACATGCTTCGCTTTTTTTGCTAATTGTTCTGTTAGCGATCCCATCCCGGGCCCAATTTCAATGACGCCCGTCGTTGCATCAATGCCACTTGCATCAATAATGCGATGAATAATATTCACATCTATTAAAAAGTTCTGACCTAAACTTTTTTTGAAGTTAAAACCATATTGATTTAATAATGCACGTGTTCTCGATGGTGTTGCAATATCTTTATCATGCATAGATTTACTCCTCTTCCCCTAATGCCCTTCTTACATCTTCTTCTGTATAACCAAAGGCATTGAGTTTTTTTAATAATTGCTTTCCATTGGAATGACCAATATGCAAACGTCTCCCTAGAAGATCTCGTCGGCGACGTGCATCTGGCCCAATGATTAATCCTAATTCAATTAGCACGGTTTTATCTATCGTTTCTTGTGCTTCTGATAGCGGCGAAGAAACGTGCATCAATGCTTCACGTATTGTTTCAAAGTCGGCGTGCTCGACGCCTATTTTACCCCGCCTATTTTTAGCTTTATCACGGTCGATAAACGCATGTTTCACACCGGGTACCGCTTCACGTATAGTCGTCCGTATTTTGTCACCCGGGAAATCAGGGTCAGTTAAAACGATGACACCTCTTGTTTCTTGAGCTTGACGTATTACATCTAAAGTCTGTGAATCTATGGCACTGCCGTTTGTTTCAATGGTATCACAGTCAACCGCTCTTTTTACGCGTTCAGTATCATCTCGCCCTTCTACAACAACAAATTCGTTAATTTTCAACGCTGCACCTTCTTTATCTTCTATGAACCGACCTATTTCAATCCGAATAAGCGTTCTGCATTTTGAGTTGTTTGTGCGGCCACTTCTTCATATGAAATGCCTCGTAAATCCGCAATTTGCTCAGCCACTAGCGTGACACGCGCCGGCTCATTTCGTTTACCTCTATATGGGTGGGGTGTTAAGTATGGCGCATCTGTCTCAACTAATAAACGGTCCAACGACACGTGCTTCGCTACTTCTTTCGGTTGCTTCGCATTTTTGAAAGTCACAGGACCACCTAACGAAATATAAAAGTTCAATTTATTCGTTACGATATCGGCAATTTCTGGAGAACCACTAAAACTATGCATAATACCACCGACCTCTTCGGCATGTTCCTCCATTAAAATATCAATACAGTCTTGTGTCGCTTCTCGATTATGGATAATAATCGGTAATTTCACGCGCTTAGCTAATGCAATTTGCTTACGAAAAACTTCTTTTTGTACATCTTTTGGCGATTTATCCCAATGATAGTCTAATCCCATTTCTCCAATCCCAATCACTTTAGGATGTTTTGAAAGTTCTTCAATCCATTCTAAACGCTCATCTGTAAAATCAATGGCATCAACCGGATGCCAACCAATAATAGCGTAAATAAAATCGTATGCATCGATTAATTGCATCGCACGTTCAATCGTTTTTGTATCGAATCCTACGACAAACATACGGTCTACCCCTGCGTCTAGTGCGCGTTGTATCACTTCTTCTAAATCTTCATCATATTGATCTGCATTTAAATGTACATGTGTATCTATAAGCATTGTTCATCCTCCTTATCATTTCATTCTTCTGTTTTCTATTTCATTTCAAAACTCCACACCCGAGTCATTGACTTTAAGAAACACACCAGTCAATACGTATAGTTCCTGTTAAATCGTTGAAAATGAATCTATCCGCGATAAAGTTGGGCTAACCTTCCGCCTCTCATCATAAACGAAAGAGTGAGACGTAATCAAAATCTACTCCGTTCGATTTTGTCGTCTCACTCATTGCATTAGCGATTAGATAGATATCATCAACTTGAATTAGAACCTTGCTCGCATCACGCATACACTGTCAAAAACGTTTCTATGCATTACGCTTTGCGTGCCATTTATTTAATGATTGCGCCGTTCGGTACCGCATTCGGTAAGCTAATTAATGTTAAGACATCATCTTTTTCAGCGGATAAAATCATACCTTCAGATTTTTGCCCCATTAATTTTGCAGGTTTTAAGTTTGTAACGACAGCGACTTTTTTACCAATGATATCATCAGGCTGGTAAAATTGTGCAATGCCTGAAACAATTTGACGTTTCTCATGCCCAAGATCCACTTGAATTTTGAGAAGCTTATCTGATTTTTTAACATTTTCTGCGTCAATAATTGTTGCAGCTTTAATCTCAACTTTATCAAAAGCTTTAATATCAATTTGTGGTTTTGATGTCTCTTCTACTTGCGTTTCTGCCGCTTGTTTTGGTGGTTGCATTGATTCTCTAATATAGCTAACTTCAGCCTCTACATCCAATCTTGGGAAAATAGGCTTCGGTTGGCTTGTCACTATGATAGGCTCCGTCAAAAGACCATAGCGCCCGAGACTTTCAAAGTCATGAAGTTTCTCGCTATTAATATTCAATTGATCAAAAATTTGATATGGTGCATGTGTTAAAAACGGACGTAATAAGACAGCTGCGAAACGTATATTCTCTACTAAGTGTGCCATCACACTGCCCAACGCTTCTTTTTGTTCAGGATCTTTCGCTAAAATCCATGGCGTTGTTTCATCAATATATTTATTCGTACGGCTAATGAGCTTCCAAACCGTTGACAATGCAACTGAAAATTGAAGTTTTTCCATATGATCGTGATACGCTTCAACTGTATCTAAAGCCATTTGTTCCATTTCTTGATCAACTTCGTGCATAGGTCCTTGATATGCTGGAAGTTTGCCATCGAAATACTTGTTAATCATTGAAATTGTGCGGTTTACAAGGTTTCCTAAATCATTCGCCAAATCAAAGTTTGTGCGATCAATAAAGGCTTCTGGTGTGAAAACACCGTCAGAACCAAATGGGAGCTCACGCATTAAATAATAACGTGTCGCATCTAAACCATAACGATCAATTAACACATTGGGATCCATGACATTCCCTTTAGATTTACTCATTTTGCCGTCTTTCATTAAAACCCAACCATGTGCAAAAACCTTTTTAGGAAGCGGTAAATCTAAAGCCATTAAAATAATTGGCCAAATTATCGAATGGAAACGAACGATTTCTTTTGCCATTAAATGAATATCTGCTGGCCAATACTTACGGAATAATGTATCGTCTTCTGTTAAATAACCTAACGCCGAAATGTAGTTAACAAGCGCATCTAACCAAACGTAAACAACATGTTTTGGGTTGGATGGAACTTTCACCCCCCAGTTAAAAGAAGTACGTGAAACAGCTAAATCTTCTAATCCAGGCTTAATGAAATTGTTAATCATTTCATTTTTACGAGATGGTGGTTGTATAAATTCTGGATGCTGATCATAAAATTCTAACAAGCGATCCGTATATTTCGACAATTTAAAGAAGTAGCTTTCCTCTTTGACTAATTCCACTTCATGTCCAGAATCTGGGCTTTTACCACCTACAATTTTGCCATTTTCATAAACTGGCTCTACTAATTGTGTTTCTGTGTAAAAAGTTTCATCTGGAACCGAATACCATCCTTCATATTCTCCTAAATAAATATCGCCTTGCGCCAATAATTTTTCAAATATCTTTTCTACCACTTCTGCATGACGACGCTCAGTTGTTCGGATAAAATCATCGTTAGAAATATCCAATTTTTCCCATAATGCTTTAATGTTTTTGATCATACTATCAAGGTAGTCGAGTTCTGACTTCCCTGCTTTTTGAGCTTTTTCTTGAATCTTTTGACCGTGCTCGTCTGTTCCAGTTAAATAGCGAACATCAAAGCCTTGCAAGCGTTTATATCGAGCAATCACGTCACCCGCAACTGTTGAATATGCATGCCCGATGTGTAAATTACCACTCGGATAGTAGATCGGTGTAGTAATATAAAATGTCTCTTTCACCATCAGCGCTCCTCCTCAATTCTTATCTTATCTAATATATCTAAATTTCGTTTTATTTTCAATGTTACAATTCAATCCCTATTGTACTAAAATGAGTTTAATTGATGTTGTGGAAAATATTATAAACTTCTTTACTCGACATTTGACGATCTTGCGCTACATGCTTGATTGCTTGTTTAGGTTTCATATTTTGATCAATATAATGATTCACATGCGCTTCAATCGTCATATCCTCAAACCATGATGTAGAGGCCTTTGCCATTGCACCCTCAATAATTAATACAAACTCACCACGCAACGGGATTGTATCGTCTAATTGGGCAATTAAATCGTCCACCCGGCCTGTTTGAATTTGTTCAAATTTCTTTGTTAATTCTCTTGCCACTGTCATCATACGCTGATTATCCACCTTAGCAATTGCCTCTAGTGTTTCTTTTACACGGTGTGGCGATTCATACAATAATAAAGTACTCTCTTGAAACATTCTTTTTTCAAGCACTTCTATCTTTTCGCGTGTTTTACGTGGTAGAAAACCAAGAAAAGTATATGTAAATGATGGCAACCCACTTGCCATAAGTGCTGTCAGTCCGGCATTGGCTCCCGGAATAGGGATAACATTAACGTTTTCTTCGCGTGCACGTACGACCAATTCATAACCAGGATCAGAAATCAAAGGTAAACCTGCATCTGACACAAGTGCAATATCATCTCCGGCACAGAGCTTTTCGATAAGACTTTCTGTCACACGCTGCTTATTATGCTCATGGTAAGATTTCAAAGGCGTCTCTATCTCAAAATGATGACATAACTTTTTAGTAACACGTGTATCTTCACACGCAATTAAATCTACTTGTTTTAAAATATCGATAGCTCGAAAAGTCATATCATCTAAATTTCCTATGGGCGTTCCTACCAAATATAAGCTTCCCATTTCATCACTCCTCAATGAGTTGGATTTTTTGTTGCCGTGTCATTTTTTTAATCGCACATTCACGCTTAAGTGCTGCTGATTTTGTTTCAAACGTTTCATAATAACGCAATTGAACAGGACGTCGGCTTTTTGTATATTTTGCGCCTTTTCCTTCATTATGTTTGGCGATTCGCGCTGCTAAGTTGTTCGTATATCCGGTATAAAGTGAAGCATCTTTACATTGAACAATGTAGATATAATGTTTATCCATAATACACCTCTCGCATTTCAGGCGTATATTGTTGATTTTCATCGTATACATAAAAAGGCGGGGAAATCTTTAGACCTTGCCGTCCGCCTTTTCGACCTTCAACGACAATGGTTTGCGCAGATTGCCCAGGTTTACTGTAAACCATGTGGAGTTGCTTCGGTTCAATACGGTGTCGACGCATTGCTTCAAAAAGATCAAGCAAACGTTCTGCACGGTGAACCATTACAATACGTCCACCCTCTTTTAGTAAATGCTTTGCAACTCGAAAGCAATCGTCTAAAGTACAAAAGATTTCATGTCGCGCAATTTTATGCGCTTCAATTTGGTGTTGATGCGCTTGATTTGCTTTAAAATAAGGTGGATTGCAAGTAATCAAATCAAACTGCGCGGGTTGAAATGTTTCAATCAAGCGATTAATGTCCATCTCAAGCATTGTGATGCGTTCATCTAATTGATTATATGCAACACTGCGACGCGCCATATCAACGAGTTGGGGCTGAATTTCTACCCCTGTAATGGGGTTAAGACCTTTCGCCGAGAGCAACAATGGAATGACACCATTGCCTGAACACATGTCTAAAATACGATCTCTCTTTTTAACCTTTGTAAAATGACCGAGCAACAGCGCATCTGTAGAAAAAGAAAAGACTGCATCATTTTGAATAATGCGCAAGTCTTCTCGAATTAAATAGTCTAATCTTTCACCTGTTTGTAGCATGGTTCTTATTTTCACCTCATTTGTCATTAAGCACATTCAAACAAAACATACAATCCTCGCCGTGGCGATGCTTTCCAAATACATCATGACAAATATGAAAACCTTCATGATACAATTTGGCAAAATATTCCCGACTTTGTAGTTGTTTTTTAGTGGGCTGTGAGGTTGCATTGCGCGTTTCTTCAATGGGCGTTTCGATGTTCTCCTCTTCCTCTTGCTGCATCAAAGCTTTAAAATTATCATTTTCAATTTGTAATGCCACATTTTCTTCTACGAGTTCAACAGTTAAAGCTTTTAACTCTTGCATATCCTCATGAATACGCGCTACATTTTTTTCTAGTCGCATTAATCGGTCGAATAGTTCATTTCGATCCAACAGATGAACCTCCCTACTTTAAAGTTTCTAATTCTTCAATATGGTATTCTGTCAGTTGTTCCATTCCGTCAAGACGGACTTGCATAGACACATCAATAATATTTAAACCGACGACTTCTCCTTGACCTTCTGGTGTTTGAATACGCTCTCCTACGTCAGGCAAATGTGCTCTTGCTGTTTCGTAATAATCATTTTCATACTTCAAACAGCACATTAAACGCCCACATGCACCAGAGATTTTAGTAGGATTGAGTGATAAATTTTGATCTTTTGCCATTTTAATCGATACCGGCTCGAAATCTCCTAAAAAAGTGGCACAGCACAATGAACGGCCACATGGTCCAATCCCTCCGAGTAACTTCGCTTCATCGCGCACCCCGATTTGGCGCAATTCAATTCGTGTTTTTAAGCGTTGCGCTAACATACGCACTAGTTTTCGGAAATCGATACGCTCATCCGCTGTAAAATTAAAAATAATTTTAGTGCGGTCAAGAATATATTCACAGTTCACAACACGCATATCTAATTCCAATTGATCAACAAAACCTTTACACATCTCTAAAGCACGATCCGCATCTTGCGCATTTTTTTCATAACAGGCTAAGTCTTCCTCAGTAGCGACTCTTAATATAGGCTTTAAAGGTAGGGTCACATCTTGATCTGACACCGCTCTTGGTAGATGATTAATCACACCGAGTTCGTGTCCTCGCTTAGATTCTACAACCACATATTGCCCCTCTGTTAATGGCGTGTCAATTGGCTCATAATATTCTAATACGTTTGCTTTTTCAAAGTATACACCTGCGACAAAGTGCATAAGCGTCACCCCTTCACCTTAATTGCAATTTGTTCAAATACTAACGTTGGATTCACATTTTGATTGAGTTTTTTGTGCGCCTCAGTAATTTGTTCAATAATATACGTTAAATGACGATAGCTCATTTGTGTGGCTAACGTTTCATACTCTTCTGTCATGCCAGAAAACGTAATGCACTCGGACATCTTTGTTTTAACATACAATAAATCTTGAAAGTAGGCATTAATTCCAGATAATGCCATCAATTGGAGCTGTCTATTTTTAGCATGCTTGAGTAATTCAACAACTCCGATTAGCGCCATTTCGCGTTGCTTCACTAAACGGTAACACCACTGCAACAATACCTTGCGGAAAGGTGACAGTTCGAAATCCTGATTAAGTTGCATCGCCACTTCAATTTGTGTCGTATATGTACTGAGTAACTCTGCTATCGGTTTTGTGACAGTTTCATCGTGCGCCATTAAACGCGACACGAACGTAGCTCTGGACATCGGTTTAAAATACACGTGTTGGCACCGAGAGTGAATCGTATCTAAGATTTGCTCTGGCTTTGTGGACATAATCACCGCAATCGTCTTTTGAGGCGGTTCTTCTAAAAATTTGAGAATACTATTTTCACCTTGTACCGTTAATTTTTCAAAATCTTGAATCACATAGACTTTAAAATCCCCTTCAATGGGTAACTGATTCATATGATGAACGAGCGCCTCAACTTGCTCTTTTTTTATCGTTGCTTCGTCTGTCATCACGTATTGAAAGTCAGGATGATTATGCTCAGTTACTTTGTTCCTACATTGCGCTTGATCTTGACATAAGATAAATTGCGCAAAATCCATTGCCGTTGTTTTCATCGTTTCCGCATCGTCACCTTCGAATAAATAGGCATGTGACAGCTTTTGATTATGATACGCTTTTTTTAATTGATCAATTACTTCCATGAAACTTTGCGCTCCTTTATGAAAATGAATCCTGACATCTTAATACACTTTAGGCTGTTTTTACTTAATTCCATGATGTATGACGAAGAAATAACTTGTAATTTAAACTGAGCTACTACTCATGTAAGTCATACTTGATACAGGCAAAAAAACAAAAAGGTTGAAACAACGTAAACGAATTTTGCTCGCCAACACTGTCACAACCTCCATTTTATTCTAAAACTGATGGAATGATTCTACTGGCATTACAAAGACAGTTGCGCCACCGACTTCGACTTCTACAGGATAAGGAATATACGAATCAGCACTTCCGCCCATTGGTGTGATTGGTGATACAAGTTGTTCTCTATTACCACATGTGCCACCGATAACTTCTAGTATTTCATCAACTCTATCGTCATCAACACCACTTAAAAATGTCGTATTTCCAGCTCGCAAAAAACCACCTGTTGTCGCTAATTTCGTCGCACGAAAATTATTTTCAACAAGTTTATCCGAAAGTTCTTGGCTATCTTGATCTTGAACAATCGCTATAATCATTTTCATTTTTACAAACACCTCTTAGCGTATATTATAACATATCTCGTATCACTGCTTCACTTCAATCCTAAGTAAACAACTGAATGACTTTTTAATCTGCCAATTGCTGTAAAATGGCTTTTACTGATGCATCAACGACTGCCTCAATCGGTTGACTGGCATCAATTACTGCAAAACGCGTTGGATCTTGCTTGATAATATGTTGATACCCTTCGATTACACGTTCATGGAATAACATACTTTCTTTATCTAAACGATTTTGCTCGCGTTGATTACGTTCAATTCGTTCTCGTCCAACTGCCGCTGGAATATCGAGGTATATCGTTAAATCTGGATAACGTCCTTCTATCGCAAAGTCATTAATAGTTTGTACTCCTTTTACCCCGATTTCACGCGCATAACCCTGATACGCTAAAGAACTATCAATAAAACGATCACAAATCACTAATTGTCCTTTTGCTAATGCAGGCAAAACTTTTGCGACAAGATGCTCTCGTCTTGCAGCAGCAAACAACAATGCTTCAGTTCGACCATCCATGCTATCGCCGTTTAACAATATTTGACGAATTTTTTCTGCTGTTTCCACACCGCCTGGTTCGCGTGTCGCCACGACATCATAATCACGTGACAACTGTTTAACCACAGCTTCGAGTACTGTTGTTTTCCCGGATCCTTCTGGTCCTTCAATCGTGATAAATCGGCCCATTTTACTCATCCTCTACTTTAATTTTTCCATTTGTAAGGCCTTCAACGCGTATCCCACGTGTTTGCCAATAATGAATTAATTTTATCATATCTTTAGTCATTTTTTCGCCCCTTAATAATGAAGGTACACCAGGCGGATACGGAATTAAATGTGCCGCTAATATTTTGCCATATGCATGTTCAAAAGACATCTCAACAAATGAATTGGGTGCCACCGCATTGTATTCTCCTGCTTGACTGTAAAGCATTGGCGCCTGTCCATGCTGAGTTATTTCCCTAACAGCGCCTATTTTCATTCTTGCTATACGTTGTAACAACAACGCAAAAGGATAACGATCATCAACATGCCATAAGGGTAAAACCCATAAAACGGACTGTTCGTCAGCTAATTCAACATAGATTGCATTTTCTTCCATGAGTGCCTGAATTTCTTGACCAGACCACCCTTTACAACGAATCACCAGTTTAAGCGGGTCTTGTGACTCTATAACCTCAAAGGCGCTTTCTTTTAACTTTTCAATCAATATTTCACGCTTTTTAAAAAAATAGTCACTTTGGTAGTGTCGATAAAAAGTTTGTGCTGACTCTAAACTTTCTAATAACAAGTATGAAGGACTAGAAGATTGGAAAGTTTGCAAGAGTAATTCTATTTGAGCACGGTAAGGTGCATCCTTATGTATCCATAATATAGAACTCATGGTTAAACTTGGTAGTGTTTTGTGATAAGATTGCACGACATAATCAGCGTCATCATTCATACTTGAAGCTGGAAAACCATCCAAACCAAAATGTGCGCCATGTGCCTCATCTACAAGGACTGGCACACTAATCGCGTGATAATCTCGAATTACTTTTCCGATATCATACGTCTCACCATAATAATTCGGATATGTCACAACACCTAATTTATAGTCCGTTTTAATTGACGTATTAACCTCTGGCACAAGATACTGATTGGTTTGTGCACTCATTGACGTTGGCATGATATTAGCACTTTGCCCACCAATATCTAGCGCATTAAATACCGATTTATGTACATTTCTAGCGATACTCACTGTGCCTTTTCGATTGGCAAACGCATGAATAACCGCTAAAATACCACTCGTCGTCCCATTCACTAAATAATACCCTTTATAATTCGGATGCTGGTCTAAAGTCTGCATACTTTGATATAAAACATCATCTGCATGATGTAAATCATCAAATCCTGTTATCTCCGTTACATCATATTGCGGTTTTGTGAAAGAAAGATCACCAATTGTTCCATTTTTATGACCTGGAACATGCATGGAAATGGGAACACTTTGCCCCCATGATTTCATTTTTTGTCTTAATGGTTGATAAGACATACTTCAATCCCTCCTTTACACATTTATTAACTTACTCAAATTTAATACATCTATTATAACGAACTTCTTAGGGGACGTCAGAAATTTCATGGCTAGCCCTTTTAAAATACGTACTTATGTTCTATATTTTTTGTGGAGGTGATGATATAGATGGAGATTCAATTAGATTGGGATAAAGACTTTCAAGAATTTCAAGAAATTTTAAACAGTGGGATTCACCCCAAATGGCTATACGCATCAATGACAAATATGATTTTAGAACCCGCATATACTGGACAAGGCAAGCAGTTTTTTTATACTCAGGATATTATCGAAGCGAGCAAAGAATTACCATTTTTCTAATATACTCAAACTTGAGGTGCTAAAAAAATTACCAATAATATTTTAAATTTTTCGCTTTTATTTTAAGCATTTCTGATATATCATTACACATAGGCACAATATCTCCTTAATCGTTGGTTTAGGCACTTACAATTATAGAGATATTTGTGCTTTTTTAATATCAAAAATTAAAATAACGGTCAGCGACTATTTCACCAACCGTTAAAAATATATAACCATATAAAAATACATCCCAAAAGGTGAGAAATCATCTTTTGGGATGTATGCGGCTCATCGCATCCAATTATGCGTTAATTTCTGCTTGGCAACGTCCTACTCTCGCGGAACGTCAGTCCGACTACCATCGGCGCTAAAGAGCTTAACTTCTGTGTTCGGCATGGGAACAGGTGTGACCTCTTTGCCATAGTCACCAAACAAAAATACTTTTTGAATGTTATACATTCAAAACTAGATAGTAAGTATACATTCACAAGTAAACCTTATGAACAAATTTGATTAAGTCTTCGATCGATTAGTATTCGTCAGCTCCACGTATCACTACGCTT
>NZ_PNRJ01000028.1:0-9235 GCF_011174885.1 Staphylococcus sp. 191
AAAAGCAGATGGAACAACAGTAGAAACAAGAACAGATAAAGATGGCAACTACATCTTTACAGATTTACCAAATGGTAAATACGAAATCAGCTTTGAAACGCCAGAAGGTTATGAAGCAACAACAGAGAATGTAGGAGATGACGCATTGGATTCAGACGGAACAAAAGTTGAAGTCGAAGTGAACAATGCGGATGATCTTACAATCGATAGCGGCTTCTACAAACCAGTGGTAGAGCCACCGAAAACAGACGCAACATACAAAGTCGGTGACAAAGTATGGAATGACACAAATAAAGATGGCATTCAAAACGCAAATGAAGCAGGAATCGAAGGCGTAAAAGTAACATTAACAAAAGCAGATGGAACAACAGTAGAAACAAGAACAGATAAAGATGGCAACTACATCTTTACAGGTTTACCAAACGGTAAATACGAAATCAGCTTTGAAACGCCAGAAGGTTACGAAGCAACAACAGCGAATGTAGGGGATGACGCATTAGATTCAGACGGAACAAAAGTTGAAGTTGAAGTGAACAATGCAGATGATCTTACAATCGATAGCGGCTTCTACAAACCAACACCAGAAGTACCAGCACCGGAAGTGCCAGAACAACCAGGTAACCCAGAAGTACCAGCACCGGAAGTGCCAGAACAACCAGGTAACCCAGAAGTACCAGCGCCGGAAGTACCAGAACAACCAGGTAACCCAGAAGTACCAGCGCCGGAAGTACCAGAACAACCGGGTAACCCAGAAGTACCAACACCGGAAGTACCGGAACAACCAGGCAACCCAGAAGTACCAACACCGGAAGTGCCAGAACAACCGGGCAACCCAGAAGTACCAACACCGGAAGTGCCAGAACAACCGGGTAACCCAGAAGTACCAACACCGGAAGTACCGGAACAACCAGGCAACCCAGAAACACCAGCACCGAATATGCCAGAACAACCAGGTCAGCCTAAAGTAGAAAAAGCGATGCCTTCTACACCTCAAAAGGCTGAAAGTAAGCATAAGAAAGAAACATTACCTGAAACTGGACAAGAAAATGCCGGTCAAACGACATTACTAGGTAGCTTATTTGCTGCATTAGGTGGCGCATTCTTACTAGGACGTCGTCGTAAAGATAAAAAAGAACAATAATCAAGATACTGAATGATTAATAATGTTTCACCCCTAAAGTGAGTAATCCCTTCGCTTTAGGGGTGATTTTTAACATACAACATTTTATAATATAGATTTATAAGCGATACTATTTTCGTTGAAATAAGGGTGATTATGATGGATATTATCGAAATGGATCAACTAGAAGAATCACAATTGAAGTCTTTCTTTAACCACTATTGGCATGATGATTGTATGATAGTGAGTTCAGGTGTGTATCATCTATCAAAACTCCCAGGTTTTGTATGTGTTGTTGAAGAAAAGGTTTACGGTATACTTACTTACGCGATTAGAAATACAGTGGTTGAAATCATCTCAATTAATAATATTGAAGGGGTTAGAGGAGTGGGGTCAAAGTTATTGAAGGCACTAGAACTCAAAGTACAAGCCTCACCTGTTGAGGAGATTCAAGTTATCACTACAAATGATAATCTGCGTGCACTTGGCTTTTTTCAGAAGCATGGATATGAGCTAGAAAAAATAATGAAAAATGCTGTAAATGATGCACGACGTATCAAGCCTTCGATTCCTTTATTAGGGGACCATCAAATACCAATTAAGCATGAGATTTTGTTGTTTAAAGCAATTAAATAAGGCATAAATAAAAAGCACTTTTAAGTAATGGATTTTACTTAGAAGTGCTTTGTTGTTTATAAAGACATTAATTTTTCTTCTTGTTGTATACGAACGTATAAGAAGTAGGCATATGGAAGTAACAATAAAGAAGTGTATGAAGCGTGTGTAAGTAGGATGACCCCTATTAATTCCGGAATGATATTTAAAAAATAATTCGGGTGTTTGGTAATACGATATAGACCTGATTTGATAATCGGATGTTCTGGTAAGATGTAAAGTTTTAAAGTCCAAATCGGGCCTAATGTTTTAATAACATGGAATAAAACGCCATACGCAACGATTAAAATGATTAGTCCTAGTGTGTTAAAGAAACTCCATGTTTCATGAGTGATGACAGTTTCTACCCCAGCCGCAACGTAGATTAAGATATGTGTGAGTGCAAGCCATTTTGAATTTTTTTGACCGTATTCTTTTGCGCCTTGTTGTACAAGCTTTTTCGCGTGTTTAACGGAAATTGCAAGGCTGACTAAGCGAATGATAAAAAAGATGATTAAAATAATTAAAGTCATGAGGTCCTCCAAAATAATATATTCAATTTTAATTCTATTGTTATAGACATCGTTTTAATAATAAACAGTTAATCAAAAAATTACTATTAACTATTTATTAAATTTATAATTTTTGATTTTGAAGAAGGTTGACGATGCGCTCGATTAGATTATTAAAGAAAAGATATTTTTGATGATTAAGTGTGAATTGAATTTGATTTCGATAACAGTTAAGCATTGAAGTATATAAAGTAGGCAAAGATGAAATAATATACGTTACAAATTGATAAATTGATTATAGAAACTAGATTATTAAGGAGGGTTTTTATGTTTAATCATCAGCAAGACCATATATATGCTTTAAGAACACGAAGTGTCAGTATCTCTACCATACTGCTCGCTACAAGTTTATTCGTATGGGTAGGACATGATGCGTATGCAGATGAAGTACATCAAGGTCATTCACTTAATACATCTCAAACGTTGCACACAGAAAGTGAGAACGTGATGAGGAATCTCCTTCGACAAAACAATGAGACCAATGCCTCACAAGTTGAATTATCAAAAACTCCAGAAACATCTCAGAAAACAACTACTTTAAAACAAAATGTCACATATACGAATAACCATTTAGCGCAAGAAAACACAGCACCTGAAAGAAATCATTCTGCGAGTGATACAAAACTAAAGGCACAAAATAGTACATCTAACCCAAGTAATGTTGTTCATGCGCCAAAGGTTGCTTCTCATCAAAACAATCAAAATGCCGGTTTAGATCCGGAATTTTCAGTGATTGATCGTCGTAATGCTGAAACGACACCCAATCAAGTCGATTCTGAATTTAATAACGTGAATGCACATAAACAAGAAATTAATTATGAAAAAGAGTCTGCGCATACGCCTAATTTAGAAATGATCGATAATGATAAGAAATCAACGACGACTCAAAATTTAAGTGCAAAAGAAGAAACGCAACCTCGTGAACCTCAAGTGGCGTCAACAAAGGAAGCATCTGTGAAAAAGGCAACACAAGCGCCTCAACAAGCACAGTATAAAAATAAAGAACCCATCATTTTTGTGCATGGTTATGGGGGCTTTGTAGGTAATAATGCGCCTCCTGGAACCCATTATTGGGGTGGTAAAAAATACGACATGATGAATCAATTGCGCGCATCAGGTTATAACGTTTATGAAGCAAGTGTCAGTGCTTTTGGGAGTAACTGGGATCGTGCTGTAGAGCTCTATACTTATATCAAAGGCGGTGTCGTCGATTATGGACAAGCTCATGCAAACAAATATGGGCATGCGCGATATGGTAAATCATATCCAGGCTTTTTACCTGGCTGGCAACCGGGACAAAAAATTCATCTCATCGGCCATAGTATGGGAGGACAAACGATTCGGATGTTAGAGTCTTTGTTACGAAAAGGAGATCCTGAAGAGATTGCGTATCAAAAGCAACATGGCGGTACGATAAGTCCTCTTTTTCAAGGCAATCACGATCATTTAATTTCGTCAATTACAACAATAGCTACACCGCACGATGGTACAGTCGCTTCGGATGAATTAGGTAATAAAGATATTATTAAGCGACTCATTTACGATTACGGTTTGTTTGAAGGGCGTAAAAATTCAGCTGTAGATTATGGTCTTAAACAATGGGGCTTAGAACAACGTCAAGGTGAAACATTTGCTGAATATGCGAAACGTGCAAGTAAGAGTCCACTGTTTACTTCTGAAGATACAGCACTTTATGATTTGACGCGTGAAGGCGCTAAGAAAATCAATCAACGGACAGATATTAATCCGAATATTTACTATAAAACCTATACAGGATCTGCGACGAACAAAACACGATTAGGTATTCAAATATCAGATGTCCATATGAATATTGAACATAAGGTGACAGGGGATTTAATAGGACGAACACGTGATACAGCGTGGAGAGAAAATGATGGCTTAGTTTCTGTGATTTCAGGTCAACATCCAGATAATGAACCTTTTGAATATGTTGATGATAACACAGCGCCTAAAAAAGGGGTTTGGCAAGTGACACCTACGATGAAAGGATGGGATCATACAGATTTCACAGGACAAGATACATTAGACTTCCATCATACAGGTGCAGAATTAGCTCGTTTCTATCTGGGAATTATGAATGATCTCGTACGTGAAGAGGCACTTGAAACTGCATAAAAAGAGATAAAAAAAGACGTTCAAAATGAAAATTCATTTGAACGTCTTTTCAATACTATCAATCAATATAGGTTGAATTAGTATTCAATATTTGGCATTTTATTAACATGCTCTTGATAGCGTTTTAAAGCGACGAATGCTGCAGTGAGTACAGTTGCAACGATAACTAATTTTTTCATATTGGCAACTCCTTTACTCGTAGTAATTTAATTCTAAGTCTTTTGAAGTTTGTTTACGTGTTTTTCTCATTAAATCAACATCTTCAATTAATGATTTACCGTATGAAGGAATCATTTTTTGTAACTTAGGTTTCCATTCAGCTTCGTATTGAGCAAAGTTTCTTTCTAACACTTCAAGTGCTACAGAAACTGATGTTGAAGCCCCTGGTGATTCACCAAGTAAAGCGATAACAGTGTGGTCTTCTGAGTTAACCACTTCAGTACCGAATTGAATGAAACCTTTACCGTATTCTTTAGTATCTTTAATAACTTGAACACGTTTACCAGCTGTGTATAATTCCCAATCTTGGTCTTTAGCTTCTGGGTAGAAAGTACGTAAGTGGTTCATACAACCTTCTTTAGTCATTAAGATTTGATCGATTGAGTATTTGATTAATGGTAAGTTTTTCGCAGCTGCCGCAAGTAAAGTCGTGATGTTGTATGGTTTAACTGATTTGAATAAATCTAAGTTTGAACCATTTTTCAAGAATTTAGGGCCGATGCTTGCGAAAGGTCCGAATAATAATGCTTTTTGACCGTTAATGTAACGCGTATCTAAGTGAGGCACAGTCATTGGTGGTGTACCAGGTGGCTCTTTACCATAAACTTTGACACCGTGTTCTTCGATAACGTCTGGGTTTGTACACATTAAGAATTGACCTGTAATAGGGAAACCACCTAAGTGTTTACTTTCAGGGATACCTGTTTTTTGTAATAAAGGAATCGCACCGCCACCAGCACCAATGAAGATGTAATCAGCAAGCTGAACTTGTTTTTCTCCAGTGTTGCGGTTGATGATTGTAACTTCCCATTTACCATCTAAACGACGGTTAAAGTCTTTGACTTCATGGTTGTAGTGTACGTCTGCATTTTCATGTTTTTCGATACTTCTCGCCATTTTACGTGTTAATTCACCAAAGTTAACGTCAGTACCTTCATCGATTTTACTTGCAGCCATAATATCACTAGAATTGCGACCTTGCATCATTAATGGCATCCATTTTCTCATCACTTCAATATCTTCAGTGAATTCGATATTGTCGAACATTGGAAATGCTTTCATTTTATTGTAACGATCTTTTAAGAATTGAACGTTATTTTTACCTCTTACAAAACTAATGTGAGGAAGTGGATTGATGAAATCTCTTGGTGTATCAATGTTTTTACTTTTAACAAGATAGCTCCAGAATTGTTTAGAGATTTCAAATTCTTCGTTAATCTCTTTTGCTTTTTCGATGTCAATTGAACCATCTGGTTGTTTAACAGTGTAGTTCAATTCACAAAGTGCTGCGTGACCTGTACCGGCATTGTGGCGTTCGTTTGAACTTTCCACACCTGGACGATCTAAACGCTCATATAATTTAAGATTCCAATGTGGCTCTAAATCTTTAATCATTGAGGCGAAAGTCGTGCTAAGTACACCGGCACCGATAATGACGATGTCTTTTGAATCTGATTGTGTTGGCATACATAATCACCTTTCATTGTTTGTATAGTGAGGAATAAACATAATATCCCTGAGTAAATATGATTGATGTCACAGACCTTAAAATTACTCCACAATCTATTATAATACATTTTTATACATAACGAAAACGAATAACTCACGTATAAAAAAATAAAGTAATTGGAGGTTGATTCATCTAATTTTAAAGCGTTACTTCAATAATAATGGTATTAAAGTCATGAATCAATGCTTTTTCTATTCATTTGTAGTAATTTCTAAAATTTATTGTATTAATACGCGTGTTTATCATGTGATTAAGGTAGAAAATATGATAAAGCGTCATTTATCTGAAAAATTGATGTAAAAATACTTTGAAAATAGTGGCTCAATTGAATGAAGAAATACTTTATTAATATTTTTCTACTTATTTGCTAAATCCATTTAATTAATTATTATTTTAAATTTAATAAAATTTTTATAACGCATCCCTCAATGTTCTAACTTTCAGAAATACCTCGTTTAACAAACCCTTTAAACATAAAGAATTCAATAGAGTCACATCTCTATGCTTTTTAAATGCAAATTCCCATAAGAACAAATAAAAAGTAATTTTATATAAATAGGTATTCAAAATCTGAAATAGATTATATTACAAACTAGATTTCATTTAATATTTTATTGCGCAGTTAAATAAAAGGTATTATTATCTTATATAGGCTGGGATGACAAGTTCAAGTTTTATGGAAATTATTTAATGGGAGTTTTGCAATGACAAGAAAATTTAGGGAATTTAGAAAAAGTTTAGGACAAGAAAAAGCAAGAGTGAAACTATACAAATCTGGAAAGGAATGGGTAAAAGCCGGTATTAAAGAGATTCAACTCTTAAAAGCCATGGGTTTACCTTTTTTAAGTAGAGATATTGTAAAAAATGAAGATGGCGAAGTTACAACGCGTTTTGGTGAAAAAATTAAAAAACATGCAATGCAAACAACGGCAATCGCCGGAGGGATGTTTACTGTTAACATGTTGCATGATCAACAAGCATTTGCCGCATCAGATGCTCCGATGACTTCAGAGTTAGCAACAAAGAGTCAAACAATTGGGGATCAAACATCAATTGCAATTGAAAATTCAGTTTCTAATGTAGAGGCGAGCGCGAGTACTGTTGAAAGTGATAGTGTCGTTACTTCTGAAAGTGAAGTATTAAAACAAGATATAGAAAGCACTTCTTTATCGGAATCAGACTCAGTGTCATTATCAGAATCTGCTTCTACTTCAACAAGTACTTCAGTGTCTCAAGCATCAAAGCATAAGCAATCAGATGAAAAACAAGTTTCAAATTCTGAGAAGCGATCAGAATCAAATGTGGAAAAATCTACATCTATTTCTAAAGCATCAGAAACTTCAGAAGCAATCACATCGAAAAGTGAAGGCAAAACTTCTGCGTCAATTAATCAGAATAGTCAAAATTCAATGCAACCTGCAAGTGTATCTGTAAGTGAGAAGCAGTCATATTCTCAAGCGTCATCACAGTCATTAGCAAATACAGAAGCGCTTGTGTTAAACTCAACAATTTCTCCGGTTCATACAGTCGCTACAGAAGTTGGAGAAACAGCATTTAGAGTGGCACTTTCAAGTCGTTCTGAAAGAGATAGAAACCAAGGCGATGGTAGAGATACTCGTAATAATGTAAATGTTTACTATGAATTACAAGTTGATAGTGACGGTCATAATGCAATCTTTAAGTATACAATATCTTACGACAATGTACACACAGCGGGAATTGACTCTCCATCAAGTTTATATTATCCGAGAACAAAAGTCAGAAACACCTCTGATAAAAACATAGGCATGCTAAAGTTAGGAAAAGATTATGGTAAGCCAACTAAAATTACGCAAGGTATTACGGAAAGGGGTTGGAGAACTAGATTTGCCTCTACGGATCAGACCTATCCTTTACGCGGGGATGCAAAGAATGGTTATTATTGGCAATCAGGTGTAATGGATGCTGATCAGATTAAAGCAGGGTACGG
Source organism: Staphylococcus sp. 191 (assembly GCF_011174885.1). Lineage (NCBI taxonomy): Bacteria > Bacillati > Bacillota > Bacilli > Caryophanales > Staphylococcaceae > Staphylococcus > Staphylococcus sp. 191. Next base: position 8,181 of record NZ_PNRJ01000028.1, read on the forward strand.
TTTAACAACTGTTATTGAAGTACCAATTTTAAATCCTAATGGAGACGTTTCTTATAACTTCACACCATTTGCTTCTTACGACGATATTGGTGGTAAAAGAGGACAAAACTATTTTTCAGACGTCGTTAGTAATATTGATCCATTTAAAAGAAAGAATCCGAGTGGAGCAAGGGCGATTACAGAAAGCCGTAATGCTTCTACTTCATTGGTTAAGGCGCAATCTGAAAGCGTAGTTAGAAGTCAATCGGTTGCAGAGTCAGAGAGAATAAGTGCATTGAAATCGACATCAGTAAGTGAGTCTGAATCAACTTCTGCACATCTAGCAAGCGAATCAGCGTCAACAAGTACTTCAGTTTCCGAAAGTAAATCAGCTTCCGAGTCAGTAGTTAAGAGTGCGTCGACATCGACAAGTGAATCGGAATCAAATTCGAATAGAGTAGTGAGTGAGTCAACTTCAACAAGTGCATCAACATCGGTGAGTGAGGCCGACTCGGCATCAGCAGCTGAGAGCACATCAACATCAACAAGCGAATCGGTTTCAAATTCAAATAGAGTAGCGAGCGAGTCAGCATCAACAAGTGACTCCGTATCAACATCAAGTCGATTAGTTAGCGAGTCGACATCAGTGAGTGAATCAGATTCAACATCTGTATCTAATAGTGATTCAGCATCAACAAGTGAATCGGAATTAAATTCAAATCGAATAGCGAGCGAGTCAACATCGACAAGTGAGTCCGACTCGGCATCAGTAGCTAATAGTGATTCAGTATCAACATCAAATCAAGTGGCGAGTGAATCGACATCGGCAAGTGATTCAACATCAGTGAGTGAATCGAATTCTACGTCGTTAGCTAAGAGCGAATCGGTATCAACAAGCGATTCTGTTTCAAATTCAAATCGAGTAGCAAGCGAATCAGCATCAACAAGCACATCGATATCAGTGAGTGCGTCAGCATCTGAGTCGGCGAATAAAGCAAGCGAGTCAGCGTCCGTAAGTGCATCAGCATCTGAATCAGTGAACAAAGCATCAGAAAGTACATCAACATCAATAAGTA
>NZ_PNRJ01000029.1:0-1463 GCF_011174885.1 Staphylococcus sp. 191
TCACCAAACAAAAATACTTTTTGAATGTTATACATTCAAAACTAGATAGTAAGTATACATTCACAAGTAAAACCTTATGAACAAATTTGATTAAGTCTTCGATCGATTAGTATTCGTCAGCTCCACGTATCGCTACGCTTCCACCTCGAACCTATTTACCTCGTCATCTTCGAGGGATCTTATAACCGAAGTTGGGAAATCTCATCTCGAGGGGGGCTTCATGCTTAGATGCTTTCAGCACTTATCCCGTCCATACATAGCTACCCAGCTATGCCGTTGGCACGACAACTGGTACACCAGAGGTATGTCCATCCCGGTCCTCTCGTACTAAGGACAGCTCCTCTCAAATTTCCTACGCCCACGACGGATAGGGACCGAACTGTCTCACGACGTTCTGAACCCAGCTCGCGTACCGCTTTAATGGGCGAACAGCCCAACCCTTGGGACCGACTACAGCCCCAGGATGCGATGAGCCGACATCGAGGTGCCAAACCTCCCCGTCGATGTGAACTCTTGGGGGAGATAAGCCTGTTATCCCCGGGGTAGCTTTTATCCGTTGAGCGATGGCCCTTCCATGCGGAACCACCGGATCACTAAGTCCGTCTTTCGACCCTGCTCGACTTGTAGGTCTCGCAGTCAAGCTCCCTTATGCCTTTACACTCTATGAATGATTTCCAACCATTCTGAGGGAACCTTTGAGCGCCTCCGTTACACTTTAGGAGGCGACCGCCCCAGTCAAACTGCCCGCCTGACACTGTCTCCCAGCACGATAAGTGCTGCGGGTTAGAAATCCAATACAATTAGGGTAGTATCCCACCAGTGCCTCCACGTAAGCTAGCGCTCACGCTTCTAAGGCTCCTACCTATCCTGTACAAACTGTACCGAATTTCAATATCAGGCTACAGTAAAGCTCCACGGGGTCTTTCCGTCCTGTCGCGGGTAACCGGCATCTTCACCGGTACTATGATTTCACCGAGTCTCTCGTTGAGACAGTGCCCAAATCGTTACGCCTTTCGTGCGGGTCGGAACTTACCCGACAAGGAATTTCGCTACCTTAGGACCGTTATAGTTACGGCCGCCGTTTACTGGGGCTTCGATTCGTAGCTTCGCTTGCGCTAACCACTCCTCTTAACCTTCCAGCACCGGGCAGGCGTCAGCCCCTATACGTCACCTTACGGTTTAGCAGAGACCTGTGTTTTTGATAAACAGTCGCTTGGGCCTATTCACTGCGGCTCTTCAGAGCGTGAACCCCAAAGAGCACCCCTTCTCCCGAAGTTACGGGGTCATTTTGCCGAGTTCCTTAACAAGAGTTCGCTCGCTCACCTTAGAATTCTCATCTTGACTACCTGTGTCGGTTTGCGGTACGGGCACCGATATTCTAGCTAGAGGTTTTTCTCGGCAGTGTGAAATCAACGACTCGAGGAAACAATTTCCTCTCCCCATCACAGCTCAATCTTAATGAG